>DAIDAU010000236.1 GCA_027310465.1 Rhodocyclaceae bacterium | reverse complement strand
GTGTACTCACGCGCTTCAACATAAGATTTCCCATCTATATCGCGCGTGACAAAAGAAACCGGGCTTTCTGTTGATATTTTGAAATAGCAATCCGGAGATCGAAACATGAACAATCGGTTCAGATTTTGCTGTAAATCAGCGGTAATTTTTGGTTCGGAGTAGTCATCGATAAAAAAGTAGACAGGACGTGAGGATAAAAACGAAGCACGTGACCTAATTAGTTCGCAGGCTCGTAGGAGGGTGTCCGAAGTTTTGTGTAAACGGGTTTTGGTTTAACGTCGTTTAACCCTGCGGCATGCGCTCTTCGAACTGGATGGTAAATCGGGTGAGCGCCGCTTTCCAATCACGCACCGGCATCGTCCATTTCTTGGCGATGTTTCGAAGCGCGAGATAGAACAGCTTCAGCAGCGCCTCGTCGCTCGGGAACGCACCGCGGTTCTTGGTGATTTTCCGCAGGCTCATGTTCACCGACTCGATGGCGTTGGTGGTGTAGATCACCTTCCTGATCTCCGGCGGGTAGTCGAAGAACGGGATGATGCGCGGCCAGTTGCGCCGCCAGGACTGGGCGATCGGGGCGTGGGTGGCGTTCCACTTGGTTTCGAACTCGGTCAGCCGACCTTCGGCCTCCTCCGCGGTGGCAGACTGGTAGATGCGCTTGAGATCGTCGGCCACCTCGTTGCGCAGCTTCCAGCTCACGTAGTTCAGGCTGTGGCGCACCATGTGCACGATGCAGAGCTGCACCGCGGTCTTCGGGTACACGGTCTCGATCGCCTCGGGGAAGCCTTTGAGCCCATCGACGCAGGCGATGAAGATGTCTTGTACGCCGCGGTTCTTGAGTTCCGTGACGACGGCGAGCCAGAACTTCGCGCCCTCGGTCTGGGCTATCCAGATGCCCAAGAGCTCCTTCTCACCGGCGAGGTTGATGCCGAGGGCCAGGTAGACGGCCTTCACCCGCACGGCACCGCTGTCGCGCGCCTTGACGTGGATACAGTCGAGATAGACGATCGGGTACAAGGCATCGAGGGGACGTGCCTGCCACGCCTTCACTTCCTCGATCACGGCGTCGGTGACGGAAGAGATGAGGGTTGGCGAGACTTCGGTGCCGTACATCTCGGTCAAATGCGCCTGGATTTCGCGCACGGTCATGCCACGGGCATAGAGTGAAAGGATCTTGTCGTCGAATCCGCTCCAGCGGGTCTGGTGCTTCGGCACGAGCTGGGGCTCGAAGCTGCCATGGCGATCGCGCGGAACTTCAATCGGGAGCTCGCCGAACTCGCCCTTCAGTGTTTTCTTGCTCTTGCCGTTGCGGGTGTTGCCGGTGGCGTTTCCCACCGGCTTATGCTTGCCGTGGCCCAGGTGCTCGGCCATCTCGGCCTGCAGCGCGCGCTCGACGAGCGCCTTGGTCAACTGCTTTAATAACCCACCCTCGCCAATCAGGTCTTCGGGCTTCTGGTAGTTGGCGAGCAATCCATCGATAAGGTCCTGGGGCAGTGGTTTCTTGTCTACGGTCACGGTGTCTCCTTGTTGGGCAGTCTCCTGCCAGATGACCGTTTACACAAACTTTTTTACACCCCCTGTACCGATGCACCTACCGCTTTTTGCTCGGACAGAAATTTCCAAGACAACAAATACTGCATAGTGGACGTTTACGACAGATATCCTTGCCGTGCTTCACGATCAGGGCGTGGTATTCGTTGAACAGCGGCACGTCCGGCTTGAGCGAATTCTCGAACAGGTGCCGCAGGGTTTCGTAGCCCTCGTCGCCTTTGATCAACCCCAACCGCGCGAAGATGCGCCGCGTGTAGGCGTCGATCACGAACACCGGCCGCTCGAACGCATACAGCACGATGTCGTCCGCCGTTTCCGGCCCGATACCGTGCACCGCGATGAGCGCCGCGCGCAGATCGTGCGTGTTCAGGCGCGCCAGCCGACGCACCCCGCCCTGCGCCTGCAGCCAGCGGCAGGTGGATTTAAGCCGCTGCGCCTTGATGTTGAAGTAGCCGGAGGGCTTGAGCCAGGCGGCGAGCTTTTTGTGCGGCGCCCGGACGATGGCCTCGGGCGTGAGCGCGCGGGCCTGCTTGAGGTTGGCGATGGCCTTCTCGACGTTGGTCCAGGCGGTGTTCTGCGTCAGCACCGCGCCGACG
>DAIDAU010000473.1 GCA_027310465.1 Rhodocyclaceae bacterium | reverse complement strand
ACCCTCAGCGGTTAAACCCTCAGCGGTTAAACCCTCGCCGGAGCCTCTGACATGGAAGAACTGGTAGGCGGCATCTGGGACCGCTTCATCACCCGCGTCGCGCGCCGCGACCATCCCGAAGCGGCGATGAAGTTGAGTGAGCTAGAGAAGATGCTCGGCGTGCTGTTTCGCGCCCTCGGCGGCGATGCCGGGCTGCGCGTCGCGGCGGCGTCGGAGCGCCGCCATGGCGCGCGCCGCCGCTTGCTGTCGCGCATCGCGGGCAGCGACGAGCGCGCGGCCTGCGCTTCGCTCGATCTCGAGACGCTGCGGCTGCCCGCCGAGATCGCGCTGTTTCCGCAGCGCAGCCTCAACCGCGACCTCTATCTGTGGCTGATCGCGCTGGCGGCGAACGAATGCGCGCCCGATGAGGCCTGCTGGATCGTGCGCATGCAGCGCGCCACGCTGCGCGCGCTGCATGCGCTGCCGGGACTCGAACCGCGCTACCGGCGGCTCGTCGCCGCGACGCTCGCCGAGCGCATCGATCCCGAGGCGATGCCGGGCGACGAAGGGGCGCAGGAGCGCGCCGTGCGTGCCGCGTTGACCTCGCCGGGTTCGGTGACGGAACTGCCGCCGCTCGAGCGCCGCAAGGCGAAGGCCGTGCAGCCGGTGCCGCTGTGGCTGGTGCCGTCGCCGCTCGCCGAAGCGTCGGCCAGGCGTGCGCAACCGGGCGCGCCGGAGAGCGGCGACAGCGAGGAAGCGGAGGAGGTCGCCGCCGGCAAGAAGCGCTATCAGGCCGAGCGCGCCGATTCACCGCAGAACGAGTCGCCGACGATGTTCCTGTTTCGCGCCGAGAGCCTGCTGTCGTGGGCCGAATACGTCAAAGTGAACCGCGCGGCCGACGACGATCCCGATCCGGATGCCGTGCGCAAGGCCGAGGACATGGACACGCTGACGGTGACGCAGGACAACGAGCGCGTCGCCTCGAAGGTGCGCTTCGATCTCGACCTGCCCTCGGCGGCGGCCGACGACGAGCCGGTGGGCGAGGGCATCCCGCTGCCGGAATGGAACTACCGGCGCCACGAGCTGATCCCCGATCACTGCCGCCTACAAGCCTTGCAATCGCGCCACGTCGAGCCGACGCCGCTGCCCGAGCACCTGCGCCGGCCGGCGCGCAAGCTGAAGAGCCAGTTCGCGGCGCTGGCGCCCGCGCGCCGCTGGCAGAAGGCGCAGCCCGACGGCACCGAGCTCGACATCGACGCCTGCGTGCGGCTGCATGCCGACAAGCTGGCCGGCAGCCACGCCGGCGCCGGCGCCTATCTCAACCAGAACCGCCACGAGCGCGACCTCGCCTGCCTGGTGCTCGCCGACCTCTCGCTGTCGACCGACGCCTGGGTGTCGAACGAGCACAAGGTGATCGACGTCATCCGCGACAGCCTGATGCTGTTCGGCGAGGCGCTCTCGGCCACCGGCGACGCCTTCGGCTTCTACGGCTTCTCGTCGCTCAAGCGCGGCAACGTGCGCTTTCACGAGCTGAAGGACTTCACCGCGCCGTTCGACAGCCACGCGCGCGGCCGCATCGCCGCGCTCAAGCCGGGCTACTACACGCGCATGGGCGCCGGCATCCGCCACTCGGCGGCGCTGCTGGAGAAGCAGCCGGCGGCGATGCGCCTGCTGCTGATCCTCACCGACGGCAAGCCGCACGACATGGACCACTACGAAGGCCGCTACGGCGTCGAGGACACGCGCATGGCGCTGATCGACGCGCGCCGCCAGGGCATCAAGCCGTTCTGCGTCACCATCGACCGCGAGGGCGGGTCCTACCTGCCGCACATGTTCGGTCCCGCCGGCTTCACCGTGCTGCGCCGTCCCGAGGAGCTGCCGACGCGGCTGCCGCTGCTCTACGCCCAGCTCACCGGCCGCTGAGCATCGCCGTAGCGCCGCCGGGGACACTGCCGCTTTATTGGAGGATAGAAAACACGCATCGCGCTGCCGGGTGCCTTCGTACTAAAGTCACGGACCTAAACGACTAGAACGAACCCCCGCAACGGAGGAGGCCTATGGCCCTGCGCAACCGGCTGCTGCTCGTGTTGGCGTTTCTCGCCATCGTCACGGTCATCGCCAACGGATTCAGCTTTCTGATGTTCGTGCGGCTGGCCGACGAGGCCGGCAAGCTCAACGCGCAACTGAACGAGATGGCATCGTCGTCGCGCACCTGGATCATCGCCGTCAGCTCCACGGCCTCGGTGCTCGGCCTCGCCGCCTTCATCCAGCTGGCGCGCATGGTGCTCGGCCTCCTCGGCGGCGAGCCGCAGTACGTGGCCAATGCCGTCAAGCGCATCGCCGGCGGCGACCTCAACGTCGCGCTGGAGCTGCGCGAAGGCGACAGCGACAGCCTGTGCGCCGCCATTGCCGGCATGCAGAAGAGCCTCCACCACATGGTCGGCGAACTGCGCGCGGCGAGCGCCCGGC
>DAIDAU010000470.1 GCA_027310465.1 Rhodocyclaceae bacterium | reverse complement strand
TCACCTTCGGCATCGGCCCGGCCGGCACCGGCAAGACCTATCTCGCGGTCGCCTCGGCCGTCGACGCCTTCGAGCGCGACATGGTGCAGCGCATCGTGCTGACGCGTCCCGCGGTGGAGGCGGGCGAGCGCCTCGGCTTCCTGCCGGGCGACCTGGCGTAGAAGGTCGATCCCTACCTGCGCCCGCTCTACGACGCGCTCTACGACCTGATGGGCTTCGACAAGGTGGCGCGCATGTTCGAGAAGCAGACCATCGAGATCGCGCCGCTCGCCTACATGCGCGGGCGTACGCTCAACCACGCCTTCATCATCCTCGACGAGGCGCAGAACACCACGCCCGAGCAGATGAAGATGTTCCTCACGCGCATCGGCATCGGCGCCAAGGCGGTGGTGACCGGCGACGTCACGCAGATGGACCTGCCCAAGGGCCACAAGTCGGGCCTGATCGAGGCGCGGCGGATTCTGTCCGACGTGCGCGGCCTGGCCTTCACCGACTTCGACGCCTCCGACGTCGTGCGCCATCCGCTGGTGGCGCGCATCGTCTCCGCCTATGAGAAGCATGGCAAAGAGCAGCAGTAAGCCGAGCCTGTCGCTCAGCGTGCAATACGCCTGCAATGATGCGGCGCTACCTTCGCGGCCTTTCGTGCGGCTCTGCGTGCGCGCCGCGTGCGAAGCGCCCGCGCAGGTGACGGTGCGCTTCGTCGACGCCGAGGAAGGCCGCAGCCTCAATGCCGCCTATCGCCACAAGGACTACGCCACCAACGTGCTGTCGTTTCCCTACGAAACCGATCCGATCGTCGTCGGCGACCTCGCCATCTGCCTGCCGGTGGTGCTGAAGGAGGCGGCGGCGCAGGGCAAGCCGGCGGAAGCCCATTTCGCCCACCTGATCGTGCATGGTATGCTGCATTTGCAGGGTTACGATCACGAGGCGGGCCCGCAGGACGCGGCGCTGATGGAAGCGAAGGAACGCGAGATCCTTTCCCGGCTCGGCTACCCCGATCCGTACTGAACAACAACACATGGACCCTTCCCCTAGTCGACCGACCCTGATCGAGCGCCTCTCGGCGCTGCTGATGCGCAAGCCAGAGGACCGCGAACAGCTCCTCGACCTTCTCCGCGGCGCCTTCGAGCGCAACCTGCTGGATTCCGACGCGCTCACCATCATCGAGGGCGCGCTGCAGGTCTCCGACATGCAAGTGCGCGACATCATGGTGCCGCGCGCGCAGATGGACGTCATCGACGTCGCCGACCCGCCCGAGAAGATCGTCGAGATCGTCATCGAGGCCGCGCACTCGCGCTTCCCGGTGATCGGCGACAACCGCGACGACGTCATCGGCATCCTGCTGGCGAAGGAGCTACTGCGCTACTTCGCCGGCAAGGAGTTCGACCTGCGCGACAGCCTGCGCCCGGCGGTGTTCGTGCCGGAATCGAAGCGGCTCAACGTGCTGCTGCGCGAGTTCCGCGCCTCGCGCAACCACATGGCGATCGTCGTGGACGAGTACGGCGGCGTCGCCGGCCTGGTGACCATCGAGGACGTGCTCGAGCAGATCGTCGGCGACATCGAGGACGAATACGACTTCGACGAGGCGGCCGACAACATCGTGCTCGACAACGCCGGCCGCTACCGCGTCAAGGCCACCACCGAGATCGCCGACTTCAACGCCGCCTTCGGCACGCGCTTCTCGGACGAGGAGTTCGACACCATCGGCGGCCTCGTCATCCACCAGCTCGGACGCCTTCCCAAGCGCAACGAGGCGGTGCAGCTCGACGGCCTGCGCGTGCAGGTGCTGCGCGCCGACAGCCGGCGCGTGCACACGCTGCTGGTCGATCCGCAGCGCGGACTCAAGCTCGCCGCTGAATGAAGCGACGACAGACGGTCGCCGCATTCCTGCTCGGCGCGGCGACCGTGGCGGGCTTCGCGCCGTTCGGCATCTTCGTCCTGCCGTTCTTCACGCTCGCCTGGCTGATGCACGCCTGGCGCGAGGCCTCGCCGCGGCGCGCGGCGCTGCTCGGCTGGACGTGGGGCCTGGGCTTCTTCCTCGCCGGCGTGTCGTGGGTCTATGTGAGCCTCAAGGTCTTCGGCGGCATGGCGATGCCGCTGGCGGCGCTCGCCACGCTGTTGTTGTGCATGGCGCTGGCATGCTATCCGGCACTGGTCGGCTACGCCTTCGCGCGCCTGAGGAGCGGCGCGCCGGCGCGCGACGCCTTCCTCGCCGCCGGGCTGTGGGCCCTGGCCGAGTGGCTGCGCGGCTGGCTGTTCACCGGTTTCCCCTGGCTCGCCCTCGGCTACTCGCAGTCGCCGCCGAGCCCGCTCGCGGGATTCGCCGCGGTGCTCGGCCTTTTCGGCGTCACGCTGATCGTCGCGCTGGTGGCGGCGTTGATCGCCCTGCGCAGCTACCGCGCGCTGCTGCTGGTCGTCGTGCTCGCCGGCGCCGGCTTCCTGCTGCGCAGCGTGCCGTGGACGCAGCCGGTCGGCGCGCCGCTCGACGTCGCGCTGCTCCAGGGCAACATCCCGCAAGGCATCAAATGGGACCCGCAGCGCGCGGTGCTCTCGCTGCAGACCTACGCCGCCCTGGCGCAGCGCTATCCGGCGGACCTCACCGTGCTGCCGGAAACGGCGATCCCGCTGTTCTTCGACGAGACGCCGCGCCAGGTGCTCGACGACCTCACGCGGCGCGGCCCGGCGCTGGTCGGCGTGGTGGTGCGGCTCAAGCAGGACGGCGTCGCCGGCTACACCAACGGCGCCGTCGCGGTCGCCAGGCGCAGCGGCGACTTCGACGTGCAGGCCTACAC
>DAIDAU010000443.1 GCA_027310465.1 Rhodocyclaceae bacterium | reverse complement strand
CGGCACGATGGAATCCGCCGAGATCGAATCGGGCGGCGAAGTGCAGGTCAAGGGCGGCATCATCGGCCAGCACGCCCCGGCGCAAGGCAACGCGAAGCATAGCGCCCGCGTCCATGCCAAGGGCAACGTGCGCGCGCATCACGTGGACAACGCGCTGATCGTCGCCGAGCAGTCGGTGTTCATCGACGAATCGATCGTGCAGTCGGAAGTCGTCGCCATGGACGAGATCGTGGTCGGCAAGCAGGGCGCGCACAAGGGCCACATCATCGGCGGCAACACGCGCGCCACGCGCTCCGTGACCGCCTACTGCCTCGGCTCCGCCGGCTCCAGCAACACGCGCATCACCGTCGGCCTGAATCCCGAACTGGTGTCCGCGATCGACGCGAAGAAGGCGGCGGCGGCCGCCAAGCTCAAGGAGCACGAGGATCTCGGGAAGGCGATCAAGGTGCTGCAGACCCGCCCGGGGCGCGAGGCGATGCTGGAGAAGGCCAGGCTCACGCACGAGAAGACGGGCGAGGAATTGCGCGAGATCCTGGCCGACCAGGCCGCGCTCGAAGAGCAGCTCAAGCTCGCGGACGGCGCTGAAGTCGCCGTCAAGGCCAAGGTCCATCCCGGCACCACCGTGGCGATCGGCCGCCGCTTCACCGTCGTCGCGGACACGCTAGGCGCGGGCGTGTTCCGCCTGGTGACGCAGGAGATCGCCGGCCGCGAGGATCTCGAGGTCGTCTTCGGCCGCTAGGGCGCGGGCATGAAGCGAGCCGCAGCATCGCTTGCCCTGCTGGTCGCGGCCGCGGCCTGGGCGGAGACGCCGCCGCAGCTCGGAACGCAGGGCCGCAGCGACTACGCCGCCTATCTCGCGGCGCGCGGCCACCGCGCCTTCGCCATCGCGCCCGGCGGCGCCTGGGGCTGGAAGGCGGAGGCGGCGACGCGCGGCGATGCCGAAGAGGCCGCCCTTTCCGCCTGCCGCGACAACACGCCGCAAAAGTGCGTGCTCTATTCGGTCGACGGCCAGACGGCCTTCGACGCCAAGGCCTGGCCGCGGCTGTGGGGCCCCTATGCCGGCGCCGCGGCGGCACAGCGCGCCGCCGTCGGGCATGGGCTCGGCGAACGCTTTCCCGACCTCGCCTTCGCCGCCGCCGACGGCCGCAAGCTCACCGTCTCGGGCCTGCGCGGCAAGGTGGTGGTGCTGCACTTCTGGGGCTCGTGGTGCGGCCCGTGCCGGCGCGAGATGCCCGAGCTGCAGCAGCTCCACGAAAGCCTCGAGGATCGCGGCGACGTCGTCTTCGTCCCCCTGCAGGTGCGCGAAAATTTCGCGACTTCGCTGCAATGGACGGGCGCGCAGAAGCTGCGGCTGCCCTTCTACGATTCCGGCTCGACCGGCGGCAGCGACGCCGCCCTGCACACGGCGGACGGGCGGCGCATCGGCGATCGCGACATCGCCATGAGCTTTCCGACCACCTACGTGCTCGACCGGCGCGGCATCGTGATCTTCTCGCATGTCGGTCCGGTGGCGGACTGGCGCGAGTACCGCGGCTTCCTGGTCGACGCCGCTCAGCGCTCCGGGCGCTGAGGCTCCGCGGCCGGCGCCTGCCCGGCTGCCGGGCCCGGCAGCGAGAAGTAGAACGTGGCGCCGCCGTCGACCTTGCCCTCCGCCCAGGTCCGCCCGCCGTGGCGCGCGACGACGCGCCGCACGTTGGCCAGGCCGATGCCCGTGCCTTCGAATTCGTCCGTCCGGTGCAGCCGCTGGAAGACGCCGAACAGCCGGCCGGCATAGGCCATGTCGAAGCCGGCGCCGTTATCGCGCACGAACACCACCGTCTCGCGCCCGTCGCCGGACAGGCATCCGACCTCGATCTCGGCTTTGGCGCGCTTGCCCGTGAACTTCAGCGCATTGGCGATCAGGTTGCCCAGGACGACGCGCAGCATGGCGCGATCGCCGGTCGCCACCGGAAGCTCGCCGATGCGCCAATGCACCACGCGATCCCGCGCTTCCGGCTCGAGTTCGCGGACGACGTCCGCGACGAGGGCGCCGAGATCGAGCTCGACCTGCCGCATCTCGGTCCGCCCCATGCGCGAGAAGGCGAGCAGGTCGTCGATCAATGTCTCCATGCGCCGCGCCGCCGTGCCGATCGCGTCCATGAAATGCTCGCCGTCCCGGTCGAGCTTGCCCGCGGCGTTCTCGCGCAGCAGGCCGAGGAAGCCGCCGATGTGGTGCAGCGGCGTGCGCAGGTCGTGCGACACGGAGTAGGCGAAGGCCTCGAGCTCCTTGTTCGCCGCGTCGAGCTAGGCGGTGCGCTCGACCACGCGCCGCTCCAGTTCGTCGTTGAGCCGCAGGATTTCCGCCTCGGCCCGCTTGCGCTCGGCGATCTCCCAGGCCAGGTCGGCGATCAGGGCGACGGCATGCGCGTCTTTGTCGTCGTAGTCGGCCGGCTTGTTGCCGACGCCGAGGATCGCCGCGATGCGCTCGCCGCGCATCACCGGCACGACGAGTTCGCGGACCACCTTGGCGTGCCCTTCGGGCATGCCCTTGCGATGCGGCAGCGACGCGTAGTCGTTGTGCACGACGGGGCGCCGCACGCGCACGCAGTCGGTCCACACGCCGGCCTCGGCGATCGCGTAGTGCATGCCCTTGCCTTCGGCCTTGCAGAACTCGCTCTTGGTGCGTGTCGACCAGGCCTGCAGCGTCAGCGACTGCTGGTCGGCGTCGACGAAATGGTAGAAGCCGATCTGGCTGCCGGTCAGCAGCTCGACCTGGTTGAGCGTCTCCTCTAGCAGTTCGTCGAGCGTATACGTCAGGGAGA
>DAIDAU010000438.1 GCA_027310465.1 Rhodocyclaceae bacterium | reverse complement strand
GCACGAACACGACCAGCGGCTCGATGGCGTCGGCGAGTTCGTTGAGGTTGGTCGCGCGGTCCTTGTAGAGGGCGACGACGCTTTCGAGCGGCGGTCCCGCCTCCGGGTCGATGCCGCGCCTCGCCAGCCGGTTCGCGACTTCGGCGGCCAGCCGCGGGTCGTCGGCCTGCTTGATGTAATGGGCGTTGAGCCAGTCGAGCTTCTCGGTATTGAACTGCGCGGCGGAAGCCGTGATGTGGTCGAGGTCGAACCACTGCACGAACTGCTCCATCGAGAAGACCTCGTCGTCCCCATGCGACCAGCCCAGCCGCGCGAGATAGTTGAGCACCGCCTCGGGCAGGTAGCCGCGCTCGGCGTAGTCCGTGACGGCGACCGAGTTGCGGCGCTTGGAGAGCTTCTGGCCGTCGTCGCCGAGGATCATCGACAGGTGCGCGTAGAGCGGCACGCCGGCGCCGAGCGCGCGCAGCACGTTGATCTGGCGCGGCGTGTTGTTCACGTGGTCGTCGCCGCGGATGACGTGCGTGATGCCCATGTCCGCGTCGTCGACGACGACGCAGAAGTTGTAGGTCGGCGTGCCGTCGGCGCGCGCGATGATGAAGTCGTCGAGCTCCGTGTTGCTGATCTCGATGCGGCCCTTGACCTGGTCGTCCCAGGCGACCACGCCGTCGAGCGGATTCTTGAAGCGCACCACGGGAGCGCCGCCGGCCGGCGGCGCCGGCAGCGTCTTGCCCGGTTCGGGCCGCCAGCGGCCGTCGTAGCGCGGCTTCTCCTTTTTCGCTTCCTGCTCGGCGCGCAGCTGGTCGAGCTCTTCCTTCGAGGTGTAGCAGTGATAGGCGCTGCCGTTAGCCAGCATCTGCGCGATGACTTCCTTGTAGCGGCCCATGCGCTGCGTCTGGTAGAACGGGCCCTCGTCGTGCTGGAGGCCCAGCCACGCCATGCCGTCGAGGATCGCCTGCACCGCCTGCGGCGTCGAACGTTCGAGGTCGGTGTCCTCGATGCGCAGGATGAATTTGCCGCCGTGGCGGCGCGCGTAGGCCCAGGCGAACAATGCGGTGCGGGCGCCGCCGATGTGCAGGTAGCCGGTGGGGCTTGGAGCGAAACGGGTGCGGACTTGGGATGAGGCGGTCATTGCGATGCGGCCGGGAATGCCCAGGGAATGCCTGATGGGGCCGCGAATTCTAGCAACTCTTGCGATCCGCCGCCCGGCGCGAGCGTGAGGATTTCACGAGCGGCGGCCGCGCCGCCGTGCATGGGCGACGCGGCCGCGCGGAGCTTCAGACGTCGTTGTGGCTGCCGTCGCAGAAGGGTGCGCTGCGGGTGCGCTTGCAGCCGCAGAAGGCAATCATTCTTTGATGGCTTCGAGCGCCAGCCCGATGGTCACGTCGTCGCCGACGTAGGGCGCGTACTTTCCGGCGTTGAAGTCGCTGCGCTTGATGGTCGTCGAGGCGTTGGCGCCGATGGCCTCGCGCTTGAGCATCGGGTGCGGCATGGCCTGGAACGAGCTCACGACCAGGGTCACGGGCTTGGTGACGCCCTTGATGGTGAGGTTGCCGTCGATGGCCACCGGCTTGTCGCCGTCGAAGCGCACCGCGGTCGACTTGAAGGTCGCCGTCGGATAGTGCGCAGTGTCGAGGTAGTCCTCGCCCTGGATGTGCTCGTCGAACACCGCCGAGCCGGTGTCGACGGACTTCATGTCGATGACGACGTCGACCGCGCCGGTGTGCGCGGCCTTGTCCCAGGTGACCTTGCCGCGGGTCTTGTTGAAGCGCGACAGCTGCGTCGAATAGCCGAGATGGCTGTACGAGAAGCGCGGGAAGGTATGGTTGGCGTCGATGACGAAGGTCTCGGGCGCGGCGAACGCCGGCGCGGCGAGGGCGGCAGCGGCGACGAGCAGGGCGATGCGTTTCATGGTCTCTCCTTGTGGGTGGGGCGGGGTTGGCGGTGCGTCATTTTCCGGCGGTGGCCGGGAAGCGGAACTTGATCTGGATTTCGTTGGCGACGGTGCCGAAGTCGGCCCATTCGCCCTGGCCGATGCCGTAGTCGGCGCGCTTCAGCACGAAGCTGCCTTCGAACGTGGCGGCTGTGCCCCGCGCGGCGAAGGTGAAGGGCGCCGTGACGTCCTGCGTGTGGCCGCGGATGGTCATCTTGCCGCTGGCTTCGTAGTGGTTGCCGCCGAGCGGCTTGACGGCGGTCGACACGAACTTCGCGTGCGGAAAGTTCTTGACATCGAACCAGTTCTTGCCGGCGACCTCTTCGTCGGCCTCCGCCAGGCCGGTGTCGACGCTGGCAAGGTCGACGTCGATGGTCGCCTTGGCGGCGGCCGGCTTGGCCGGATCGAAGTCGATGGCCGCGGAGAACTTCTTGAAGCGGCCTTCCACCGGTACGCCCATCTGCTTGTACACGAAGGTCAGCGCGCTCTTGTCGGGCTGGAGCGCATAGGTCGCGGCATGCGCCGCCGGCATCAGCGGCATCGCGAGGGCGAGCAGCAGGAGTCTTGTCGTTCTTGTCATGAGAGTTCTCCGTGGGATGGGGGTTGGGGCGGACGGCGCGGCAGCATGCGCATCAGGATGTCGTCCCTGTCGATGAGATGGTGCTTGATCGCGGCGCCGGCGTGTCCGGCGACGACGGCAGCCAGCAGGTAGTTGAGCCAGGCGTGAACGCCGGTGAGCAGTTCGCCCAGTTCCTTGTTCTTGCCGAGCAGATCGGGAATCGGCAGCACGCCGAAATAGACGGTCTGGATGCCCTTGGCGGAACTCATCAGCCAGCCGGTCAGCGGGATCGCGACCATCAAGGCATAGAGCGCCGCGTGGCCGGCATGCGCGGCGAACTGCAGCGCCGCCGGCATCGACCGCGGCAGCGGCGGGGGCCGGTGCGCGGTGCGCCATGCGAAGCGCACGAGCACCAGCAGGAACGCCGTGACGCCGGCCCATTTGTGCCAGGAGAATATCTTCAGCTTCCACGGCGACAGCGGCAGGTCGTGCATGTAGAGGCCGACGCCGAACAGGACGGCGAGCAGCGCCGCCATGAGCCAATGCAGGGCGACGGCGGTAGGCGTGTAGCGCTCGTTCATGCCTGAAGCTCCTCGGACGGATGGAAGACGAAGGCGTCCATCGCGATCACGTAGTCGTCGACGCCGGCATGGAAACGCTCGGGCCGCGCGCCCTCGCCCGCCGCGCCGAGCGCCAGGAACAGCGGCAGCAGGTGCTCGTCGCTCGGATGGGCGCGCTCCGCCGCCGGCGCGCGCCGGCGATAGTCGAGCAGCGCGGCCTCGTCGCCCGCCTCGAGGCGCTGCCAGAGCCATTCGGGAAAGGCGCGCACGTAGCCGGGCACGCCGGCGCCGCCCGCCGCCAGCTGGTAGTCGCGCAGGTTGTGCGTGAGGTTGCCGCTGGCGACGATCAGGAAGCCCTTGGCCCGCAGCGCCGCCAGCGCGCGGCCCACGGCGAGATGATGGCGCGGGCCGGCGCCGGGCTGGATCGACAGCGGAACGACCGGGACGTCGGCGTCGGGATACATCAGCCGCAGCGGCACCCAGGCGCCGTGATCGAGGCCGCGTCCCGCATCTGCCGCCGCGGCGAAGCCCGCTGCGCGCAGCGCGGCGAGCGCCTCGTGGCCGGCTTCCCGGCAGCCGGTCGCCGGATAGCGGATAGCGTAGAGCTCGCGCGGGAATCCCCGGAAGTCGTGAAGGGTTTCAGGCCGCGCGGCGAGGCCGACGGTCGGAGCATCGGTATCCCAATGCGGGCTGGCGACGAGCACCGCGCGCGGCCGCGGCAGCGCGGCGGCGATGCGCTGCAAGGCAGCGCCCGCGGCGCCGGGACGCAGCGCGAAAGTCGGCGCGCCGTGGGGCACGAAGAGCGTCGGCAGATGGGGAATCGCATGCGGCATGGCGCCAATCTAATCGAATGCGACTGGCCGAAATAGGAGACAATAAGGAATAGTTTGTTGCGCAAATTGGAACAATGGACAAGCTCGATGCGATGCGCCTCTTCGTGCGCGTGGCCGAAAGCGGCAGCTTCTCCGCCGTCGCCCAGCAGCTCAACGTCGCGCGCTCGGCCGTGACGCGGCAGATCGCCGGGCTCGAATCCATGCTCGGCGTCAAGCTGCTGGCGCGCACCACGCGGCGCCTGTCGCTGACCTCGGCGGGCGCCGCCTATCTCGAGAAATGCCGCGTCATCCTCAACCTCGTCGAGGCCGCCGAGACCGGGCTCGCCGAGGAGCGCCAGAGCGCGCGCGGCCCGATCCGCATGAGCGTGCCGCTGAGCTTCGGCATCCGCCACCTGAGCCCGCTGCTGCTCGAATTCGCGACGCTGCATCCGGAGGTCACGCTCGACACCGAATACAGCGACCAGCGCAGCAACCTGTTCGAGGCCGGGCTCGACCTCACCATCCGCGTCACGCGCCGCCTCGAACCCGGCGACGTGGCGCGCCGCATCGGTTCCAGCCGCACCGTGGTCGTCGCCTCGCCCGACTATCTCGCCCGCCACGGCAAGCCCAGGCATCCGGCGGAACTGACCAACCACGAGTGCCTGTGCTACACGGGGGCCAGCACGCAGAAATGGGATTTCGTCGTCGACGGCCAGGAGCAGGGCTTTCCGGTGCGCGGGCGGCTGCAGGCCAACAACGGCGACGTGCTGCTGTTCGCGGCCGCCAGCGGCTTCGGCATCACCTACGGCCCGAGCTTCATCTGCGCCGATGCGCTCGCGGCCGGTCACGTGCGGCCGATCCTTGCCGATTTCGTCGTTCCCGAGCTGGGCATCTATGCGGTGCTGCCGGGCAACCGCCTGGTGCCGCACCGGGTGCGCGTGCTGGTCGACTTCCTCGCCTCGCGCCTCGAGAAGCAGCCGCCGTGGGAGGCGGCAAAGCGGCGCAGGTAGCTACTCGGCCAGCGCGGCCCTGGCCTGCGCGGTGGCCTTGTCGATCGTCAGTTCGACTTCGCAGTATTCCTTCTGCGGCTCGACCGGCGTCGGGTCGTCGGCGCAGTTGCAGCCGGCGACGATGCCTTCGTAGAACACGCCGAGCCTGGCGCGGATCGCCTCGGCGTCCTCCGCGACGCCGATCACCATGACGCTGAAGCGATCGCCGAAGGCATAGCTGCTGGCGGAGAGCCCCTCCTGCAGCGGCAGCGCCGCGGACGGCAGCTGCTCGACTTCGTGCTTGAGCACTTCGGCGAAGCGCGGCGAGGGCCAGACGGCGAGGGATTGCGGCAGCTTGAACATGATGTGAGAACTCAGGCGATGGGTCCGAACAGCGCGCCGATGCCGGCGGTCACCGCCATGGCGATGGCGCCGAGCACCGCGACGCGCAGCGCGCCGGCGCCGACCGGCGCATCGCCGATGCGCGCGGCAAGCGCGCCCAGCAGCGCCAGAAAGACGATCGAAGCGACGAACACCCAGACGATCAGATCCGGCACGGGCGCCAGGGCGACGACGGCGAGCGGCAGCGCCGCGCCCACCGAAAAGCTGGCGGCCGAGGCGGCCGCCGCCTGGATCGGACGCGCGGCGCGCGCGCCCGAGATGCCGAGCTCGTCGCGCGCATGGGCGCCGAGCGCGTCGTGCGCCATCAGCTGGCCGGCGACCTCCTTCGCCAGCGCGGGCGAGAGGCCGCGGCCGATGTAGATGCCCGTCAGCTCGCGCTGCTCGGCGGCCGGATCGCGCTCGAGTTCGGCCTGTTCGCGCGACAGGTCGGCCTGCTCGGTGTCGGCCTGCGAATGCACCGACACGTATTCGCCGGCCGCCATCGACATTGCGCCTGCCGCGAGGCCGGCGACGCCGGCGATGAGCACGTTGCCGCGTCCCGCCGCCGCGGCCGCGACGCCGACCACCAGGCTCGCGGTCGACACGATGCCGTCGTTGGCGCCGAGCACCGCGGCGCGCAGCCACCCGGTGCGTTCGCTGCGATGGCGTTCGCGATGGCGGCGGCGCGGCATCTGGAGGGTGCGGCGGCTAGTTCCAGTCGTCGCCGCCGGCGCTGCCGCCGTCATCCCACGAGCCGCCGTCGGAAACTCCGAAATCGCTGCCGCCCATGTCGTCGTTGGCGAAGTTCGGCGATGCGTCGAAGGAAGACTGAAGCGGCTGGGCGCCGCCGGGGTGGCTGCCGCCGTCGAGCATGCGATGCATGAGCGCCTCGCCGGCCGCGACGCCGGCGCCGACCGCGACGCCGGTCGCCAGCCCGCCGAGCATGCTCGAGCCGAGGCCGCCGCCGGTGCCGGGCATCGGGCCGCCCATTGGGACGGCGCCGGCGTTGCCGAAGGTCTGTCCGGGCGCGGCGCCGCCGGCATAGGCATAGCCGCCCGCCGGCGCCAGGCGCGGACGCA
Source organism: Rhodocyclaceae bacterium (assembly GCA_027310465.1). GTDB lineage: Bacteria > Pseudomonadota > Gammaproteobacteria > Burkholderiales > Rhodocyclaceae > Nitricoxidireducens. The sequence continues at coordinate 800 of DAIDAU010000438.1, read as the reverse complement.
TCAGGCTGCGGACGAAGAAGACGAAGGCGGCGAGCACGGCCAGGCCCAGCAGCCAGTAGATCCAGGTCGAATCCGCGGCGGCCGCGCGGCTCGCGGGAACCGGCAGCGGAGCCGCGCCGGCAGGCGCCAGGCGCGCCTTCAGCTCGCGCACCGATTCGGGCTTGGCGAAGGGAAGCCCCGGCGCCAGGCGCTCCGCCGTCGCCAGTTCGGCCTTCGCCATGTCGGCGCGGCCTTCCTTGGCCAGCAGCTCGGCCTCGACGAAATGCGCCTTGGCGCTGTTCGGATGATCGCGCAGCACCTGGTCCATCATCGCTTCGGCCTGCTTGAAATTGCCGCTTTCGGCGGCCTGATAGACCTCGTGAAGCGTCGGGTCGGCGGCCATCGCCGTGCCGGCGGCCACGAAAAGGGCCGCAGCCGCCATCACGGCAGCAAGAGTCTTATGTTCCATCACCTTTCGGTTCCTCATGAAGATTACGGAAAGCTACGACAATATGGGGACGGGAGCAGGGATTTCCAGAGGCGCGCCCCGGCAGCGCGGCTTACGACTCCGCGCCGCCATGAACGTTCAATATGCCGCCGTCAGGTTGCGGGAAGATTTCCGCCTAGGCGTGCGAGCGTTCCTGCTCCGCCGGCGCGCCTTTTTCGCCGTGCGCCGTCCGATGCGGGGCCGTGCCGCTCTCGAACACTTCGCGCGCCCCATCCTCGTAGCGCACCACCCGCACGCCTTCGGGCAGCGGCGTGTCGGATTCCGTCAGATGTTCGAGCCACTGGTTTCCGGGCGGTTGAAGAATGTCCAGCAA
>DAIDAU010000422.1 GCA_027310465.1 Rhodocyclaceae bacterium | reverse complement strand
CTCTCGGCCAGGGCGCCGCGCGCGGCCGCGGCGCGGGCGCCGCCGGGCAGCGGTATCGACACCGCGACGCCGAGCACGCGCTCCCGGCCGTTCCATTCCGACGACCAGACCAGGCCGAGCGTCGGGTCCGGCGTCCGATCGGCGTCGGCGCGCTGCGCCTGAAGCTGTTGCCGGCGCGCCGTGGCGCGGGCCAAGTTCAATTCATGGCTGTGTTCGAGAAATTTCTCGCGCCAGGTTTCGAAGGACTGCGCGGGAGGTTCCGGTGCGTCGATGCCGACGTGCGTGGGCAGCGGCAGCGACGGGAAGTGCTGGGCGAGGACGCCGGCCGCCAGCTGGCGGCGATTTTCCGCCTGTGCCAGCTGCGCCTCGGCTTGCGTTTCCTGCGCCGCGGTGAGCAGCGTTTCGATGCGCGCGGCATCGCCGGCGGCGACGCGCTTCGCCGCGATGTCGCTCTGCCGGCGCAGCACGTCGACCTGGGCGCGCCATTCGTCGGCCGCCGCGCTCTCGCGGCGCCAGTCGAACCAGGCCTTGAGCAACAGCCGGGCCGTCTCGTGCAGCGCGTCGCCGTAGGCGTCCGCGGCCTGCTCGATCACCGCAGCGCCGATCTCGGCATCCTTGGCGGCCTTGCCCGGCAGCCGGAAGGCGCGCTCGATGCCGATCTGCTTCTCGGGGAAGCGCAGGTCGGTGGCGGTCTCGTTGCGCTGGGCGCTGCCGAGCCGCAGGTTGAATTCATGCGGCCCCGCCGAGAGCCGGTCGCGGGCAGCGGCGCCGACATCGATGCCGGCCTGCGCGGCGAGAACCGCAGGATGGCTGCGCAACGCCTTTTCCACGAGTTTCGCGGGCGGCAGGTCGGGATAGTCGACCGCCGCCGCCAGCGACGGCAGCCAGAGGCAGCACCAGAGCCAGCGTTTCATCGGAAGTCTCCGGAAGCGAGCACGGGCGCGATCCACCAGAGGATGTCGGCGTTCGGCATGTCGGCCTTCAGGCGCGCGACGAGTTCGCGCGCCGCGTCGGCGTCGGCGGTGAGGATTTCCATCTGCACGCGGCCGGCGCGCCCGCGCACCTCCTCGGCGTTGCCGGCGATGCGGTGGGGCGAACCGTGGCCATCGACGGCGTAGGCCGTGAAGCCGCCGGTCCATTCGGGATGGCGCAGCAGGTGGTCGACGACCTGCTCCTCGAGGCTCGCGGGCAGGACCAGCTTCAGGCAGGCGCTATGCATGGGACCCCCAGCGGCGATAGAGGATGGGCAGCATGACCAGCGTCAGCAGCGTCGAAGTCGCCAGCCCGCCGACCACGACGATGGCCAGCGGGCGCTGGATCTCGGAGCCCGGACCGGAAGCGAACAGCAGCGGCACCAGGCCGAAGGCCGTGATCGACGCGGTCATCAGCACGGGGCGCAAACGGCGCTTGGCGCCCTCGACGACGACGCGCTCGACCGGCATGCCCTGGTCGCGCAGCTGGTTGAAGTAGGAGATCAGCACCAGGCCGTTGAGCACGGCGATGCCCAGCAGCGCGATGAAGCCGACCGAGGCCGGCACCGACAGGTATTCGCCCGAGACCAGCAGCGCGAAGACGCCGCCGATCAGCGCGAAGGGGATGTTGACGAACACCATCGCGGCCTGGCGCACCGAGCCGAAAGTGGTGAACAGGATGTGGAAGATCAGCGCCAGGGCCACCGGCACGACCAGCGCGAGGCGCTTGGCGGCGCGCTGCTGGTTCTCGAACTGGCCGCCCCAGGCGAGGCGGTAGCCGGCGGCGAGCGGAATCTCGGCGGCGACGCGAGCCTGCGCCTCGTCGACGAAGCCGACCAGGTCGCGGCCCGCGACGTTGGCCTGCACCACCGCCATGCGCTGCGCGTTCTCGTGGTCGATCTTCACCGGGCCGGCGACGCGCTTGAGGCTCGCCACCGCCGACAGCGGCACGCTGCCGCCCGCGGGCAGCGCGAGCTGCATGCCGGCGAACAGCGCGGGCGACAGGCGCATGTCGTCGCCGCCGCGGATCATCAGCGGCGTGCGCCGGATGCCTTCGAGCACCAGGCCGGCCGGCTGGCCCTCGATCTGGGCGCGCAGGGCGCCCGCGATCTCGTCGATGCCGAGGCCCAGCCGGCCGGCGGCGAGGCGGTCGATGTCGACCATGTAGTACTGCACGCCCTCGTTCTTCACCGTCAGCACGTCCTGCGCGCCGCTGATGGTCTTCAGCAGCGCGGCGATGCGCTCGGCCAGCGCGCTGAGCTCCTTGACGTCGGCACCGTAGATCTTGATCGCCAGGTCGCCGCGCGTGCCGGTGAGCATCTCGGCGACGCGCATCTCGATCGGCTGCGTGTAGCTGGTGTCCATGCCGGGAAATTGCGCCAGCACCTTGCGGATCTCCTCCGTCAGCCACTCCTTGCTCGGCTGGCGCCATTCCTTGCTGGGCTTCAGCACCAGGAAGGTGTCGGTGTCGTTGGGCCCCATCGGATCGAGCCCCAGCTCGTCGGAGCCGACGCGCGCCACGATGTCGCGGATTTCGGGAATCTTCGCCAGCAGCTCGCGCTGCACGGCGAGGTCGGTCTGCGCACTCTGCTCGAGCGTGATCGACGGCAGCTTGAGCACCTGCACGATCAGGTCGCCTTCGTCCATGGCCGGCATGAAGGCCTTGCCGAGCATGAGGAAGGCGCCCACGGTGAGCACCAGCAGGGCGAGCGCTCCGACGATCACCTGCTTGGGCGCGGCCAGCGCCTTGCGCAGCAGCGGTTCGTAGAGCTCCGTCGCCTTCCTCGCCAGCCACGGCTCGCGGTGCTCGGCGGACGGCTTGACGAGGAAGGACGCCAGCACCGGGATTACGGTGAGCGACAGCAGCAGCGAACCGGAGAGCGCGAAGACGATCGTCAGCGCGACGGGGACGAACAGCTTGCCCTCGAGGCCCTGCAGCGTCAGCAGCGGCAGGAAGACGATGACGATGATCGCCATGCCGGAGACCACCGGCATCGTCACCTCGCGCACGGCGCGATATACGCGGTGGAGCAGCGGCAGCTGCGCCGACTGCGGCTGGGTGAGCTGGCTCTCGATGTTTTCCACGACCACGACAGCGGCGTCCACCAGCATGCCGATCGCGATGGCGAGGCCGCCGAGGCTCATCAGGTTGGCCGACATGCCGAACAGCTGCATCAGGACGAAGGTGATCAGCGCCGACAGCGGCAGGATGCACGCCACGGCCAGCGCGGCGCGCAGGTTGCCGAGGAAGGCCAGCAGCAGCACCAGCACCAGCGCGATGGCTTCGTAGAGCGCCTTCGACACCGTGCCGACGGCGCGGTCGACCAGCGCGCCGCGGTCGTAGAAGATGCTCGTCGTCACGCCGGGCGGCAGGCTCTTCTCCAGCTCGGCGAGCTTGGCGCGCACGCCCTGCACCACCTCGCGCGCGTTGGCGCCGCGCAGGCCGAGCACCAGGCCCTCGACCGCTTCCTCGCGGCCGCCGTGCGTCACCGCGCCGTAGCGCGTCAGGCTGCCGATGCGCACGTGGGCGACATCGCCGACGCGCGCCACGCCGCCGTCGCGCGCATGGATGACGATGCTGCGCAGGTCGTCGATGGTCTTGACGCTGCCTTCGACGCGCACCAGCAGCGACTCCTCGCCCTCGCTGATGCGGCCGGCGCCGTCGTTGCGGTTGTTGTCCTCGAGCGCCTTGCGCAGCTGGGACACGGCGATGCCGCGCGCCTTGAGCGCGAGCAGCTGCGGCACCACCTCGAAGGTGCGCACGTAGCCGCCCAGGCTGTTGATGTCGGCGACGCCGGGCAGGGTGCGCAACTGCGGGCGGATGACCCAGTCGAGCAGCGAGCGCTTCTCCTCGAGCGGGATGTAGCCTTCGATGGTGAACATCAGCATCTCGCCGAGCGGCGTGGTGATCGGCGCGAGGCCGCCGGAGACGCTGGCGGGCAGGTCCTTCATGACGCCGGCGAGGCGTTCGGAGACCTGCTGGCGCGCCCAGTAGATGTCGGTGCCGTCCTCGAAGTCGAGCGTGATGTCGGCGATCGCGTACTTGGCGGAGGAGCGCACCACGCGCTTGTGGGGAATGCCCAGCAGCTCGACTTCGATCGGCGTGACGATGCGCGATTCCACTTCCTCGGGCGTCATGCCCGCGGCTTTCATGATGATCTTGACCTGCGTCGAGGAGACGTCGGGAAAGGCGTCGATCGGCAGTTCGCGGAAGGCGGCGGCGCCGGCGCCGATCAGCAGCACGGCGGCGATGAGGGTCAGCAGGCGCTGCGTCAGCGCGAATTGCACGAGGCGGGGGAACATGGCGCTACTTCGCTGCGCCGGCGCCGATGCCGAGCCAGGCGGCCTTGATGGCCGCCGTGCCGGCGACGACGATGCGCAGGTCGTCGCGCAGCGACGCGCCTTCGGCGGCGGCGATCAGCACGGAGCGCTCGGCCTCGTCCATCACGCGCACGGCGACGGGAGCGAAGCCCTGCTCGGCTTCGGCGAACACCCACCCCTGGCCCTGATGGCGCACCAGCGCCGTGCTCGGGATGCGCCAGGCGCCGGCGGCGGCGGCCTGTGCCGGCGCGATGCGCGCATGAACGAACTCGAACGGCCGCAGGCAGCCGCCGACGTTGGCGAACTCGGCGCGCAGCTGCAGGGACTGCGTCGCCGGATTGAGATGGGGGGCGACCAGGGTCAGCCTGCCTTCGTCGGCGCAACCCGGCACGCGCACCTTGTCGCCCGCGGCCAGCCCTGCCGCCTGCGCCGGCGTCGCCTGGATCTCCAGCCACAGCGGCGCGAGGCGGCCGAGCTTGAAGAGCACCGCGGTCGGCTCGACGCGCTGCCCCGGCTGCACCGGCGCTTCGAGCACGACGCCGTCGACCGGCGCCTTGACCGCCGCCGCACCCGAGAGCCCGGCGCCGTCCGCACCTGGTTCGCCCATGCCCGCCAGCCGCAGCGCGGCGCGCTTCTCGGCGAGCTGGGCCGCCGCCTGCCGGTCGGTGGCCTGCGCCACGGCGAGGCGCGAGCGGCTGATGATGCCGTCGGCGAACAGCGATTCGTCGCGCTTGCGCTGCTCGGCGGCGACGTCGGCCTGCGCGCGGGCGCCGGCGAATTCGCGCTGCAGCTGGAGCAGTTGCGGACCCTGCAGGCGCGCCAGCAGCTGGCCGCGCTTCACCGTTTCGCCGTAGGCCGCCTTGACGGCGGTGACCACGCCGCCGAGCGGGGCGCTGACGACTTCGGTCTGGGCCGGCGGCACGACCACCTGCGCCGGCAGGCGCCGCTCGCCGTCGCTGCGCAGGCCGTCGAGCTTGGCGAGCGCGATGCCGGCGGCCTTGGTTTGTTCGGGGCTCAGTCGAATGACCGGAGTCTGCGCCGCCGCCGGGAGGGCGAGCAGCAGGAGGAGGGCGAGGCCGGTGGGTTTCATCGCGCGCATGATGACGGCACAAGCTTAGCCAGGCCTTAAAGCCCGGCGGCGCCGGCCGGGCCCAGCGCGCGTTTCGATGCGCCGCTAGGCGTTCTTGCCTTTCTGCCAGAGCACGTCGCCGCAGCCTGCCGCCTTGTTGATCGAGCGCGGCAGCACGAAGAAGAGATCGGACAGGCGGTTCAGGTACTGCCGCGCGGCCGCGGAAACGGGCTCCACCTGCGCCAGGGCGACGACGGCGCGCTCGGCGCGGCGGCACACGGCGCGGGCGAGATGGGCGAGCGCGGCGGCGCGCGTGCCGCCGGGCAGGATGAATTCCTTGAGCGGAGAGAGATCCGCGTTGTAGCGGTCGATCGCGGCCTCGAGCCGCGCCGGCTGGCCGGCCTTGAGGAAGCTCGCGCCGGGGACGGACAGTTCGCCGCCGAGGTCGAAGAGGTCGTGCTGGATGCCGGTCAGCAGCTCGCGCATGCCGGCGTCCAGCTCCTCGCACAGCAGCAGGCCGACGACGCAATTGGTCTCGTCGACCTCGCCCATCGCGGCGATGCGCAGCGAGTCCTTGCCGGTGCGCGAGCCGTCGCCCAGCCCGGTGGTGCCGGCGTCGCCGGTGCGCGTGTAGATCTTGGAAAGCCGATGGCCCATGGATTCGTGACCCTGATCGCCGAATAAAAATCCTGTTGAACGGCGCATGTTAAGCGTTGCTAAGATCGCGGGCAACGTCAAGTTTGCGTCAAGAACCGCGCGCCGCCGCCGCTGCGCCACGATGATGAAAATCCCTCCGTCCCTGCAGCGCCTGCTGCCCTTCCTGCGCTGGCTGCCGTATTCCGGCGCGAACCTGCGCGCCGATTTCCTCGCCGGACTCACCGTCGCGCTGGTGCTGGTGCCGCAGTCGATGGCCTACGCGCAGCTCGCCGGCCTGCCCGCCTACTACGGTCTCTACGCCGCCTTCCTGCCGGTGATGGTGGCCTCGCTGTGGGGCTCGTCGAACCAGCTGAACACCGGGCCGGTGGCGGTGGTGTCGCTGCTGACGGCGTCGACGCTGGCGCCGCTGGCGGCCGTCGGCTCGGAGCAGTTCATCGCCTACGCCATCGCGCTGACGGTGCTGGTCGGCCTGCTGCAGCTGGCGCTCGGCCTGTTCAAGCTCGGCGTGGTGGTGAACTTCCTCTCGCATCCGGTGATCGTCGGCTTCACCAACGCCGCCGCGATCATCATCGGGCTGTCGCAGATCAACAAGCTGATCGGCGTGCCGATCGGGCGCTCGGAGCACTTCATCGTCGACATCTGGGGCGTCGCCAGGCAGATCGGCGACACGCACCCGCCGACGCTGGCGATGGGGCTGGCGGCGATCGCGATCATCTGGGGCGTCCGCAAGGTCGCGCCGAAGCTGCCCGGCGTGCTGGTCGCCGTCGCGCTCACGACGGTCGTGTCCTGGCAGATCGGCTACGAGCGCACCGCGAAAGCGAGCGCCGAGCAGATCGCGGACCCCGACGCGCAGGGCCAGCTGGCCGAGTTCGCGCGCACGGCGGGGCGCATCGCCGAGATCGGCGCGCAGATCGACGCCAAGAACGCCGAGCTCAAGGCCGTGCGCCGGGAGAAGGGCGACCTCTCGCACGAGGCCGTCACGATCAACTACGAGATCGAACTGCTGAAGCTGCAGCTCAAGGACCGCGAGGACGAGAACCGCCGCCGCAACCGCGCCGTCCGCAGCATGGTGTTCGAGCGCGTCGCCGGCGCCGCCGGCGAGCCCGACCGCTTCTACGCCAGCGGCAGGGTGCCGGCGGAGATGCGTGCCGACGGCTATCGCTGGCGCATCCCCAAGGCCGGCAGCGGCGCGCAGACGCTCACCGGCGGCGGCGAGGTCGTAGGCCCGGTGCCGGCCGGCCTGCCGTCGCTCGGCGTGCCGGAGTTCTCGCTCGAGATGCTCGGCAGCCTGCTCTCCGCGGCGATCGTCATCACGCTGGTCGGCTTCATGGAGGCGATCTCGATCACCAAGGCAATGGCGGCGCGCACCAGGCAGCGCATCGATCCGAACCAGGAACTGATCGGCCAGGGGCTGGCCAATCTCGTCGGGGCCGCGAGCGGTTCCTATCCGGTGTCCGGCTCGTTCTCGCGCTCGGCGGTGAACCTCAACGCCGGCGCCGCGACCGGCATGTCCGCGGTGTTCACCGGCGTCTTCGTGCTGCTGACGCTGCTGTTCCTGACGCCGCTGCTCCACCACCTGCCGCAGGCGGTGCTGGCTGCGGTGATCATCATGGCGGTGGTCGGCCTGGTCAATTTCGCCGCCATCAGGCACGCCTGGCACGCCAGCCGCCACGACGGCATCGCCGCTGCGGCGACCTTCGTCGTCACGCTGGCCGTGGCGCCGCACCTCGATACCGGCATCCTCGTCGGCGCGGGACTGGCGATCGTGCTCTACCTGCTGCGCACCATGAAGCCGCGCGTCGCCATCCTCGGCCGCCACGCCGACGGCACGCTGCGCGACGCCAGGGTGCACCACCTGCCGGCGTCGCAGGTGGTCACGGCGGTGCGCTTCGACGGCCGCCTCTACTTCGCCAATGTCTCCTACTTCGAGGACGCGATCCTCGAAGCCGTGGCGGCGAACCCGCAGGCGCCCTACCTGCTGGTCGTCGGCGACGGCATCAACGAGCTCGACGCCTCGGGCGAGGAGGTGATGCGCCACCTCGTCGAGCGCCTGCGCGGCAACGGCATCACGGTGGCGTTTTCGGGCCTCAAGAAGCAGGTGCTCGACGTCATGCACGCGACCGGGCTGTTCGACTACATCGGGCGGCAGCAGGTCTTCGCCACGGCGGACATGGCGCTCGCAGCGATCCATGCGTGGGCGGCGGAACGCGGCCAGGGCAGCGAAGACAGCCCGCTGCGCCCGCTGCCGCAGCAGCGCTTTGCATGACGCCGGCGCAAGTTCGGGAATCGTTGGGTTCTTGTTCGGGAAATTCCGCTGCTGCTGATGATGCCATGAGCAATCCTTAGACTCGGGCGGCGCCGCGCTGCTAGAATCGCGCTTTGCCCCTGACGCCAAGATGCCTGCTCTGCTGTCCCTCGATGTCCTGCTGATCGCTGCCCTGGCGTGGTTTGCGGTCGGACTGGCCGGGCTGCTGGCGCCGCGCAACACGGGCTTCATCGCCAAGATCCTGTTTCCCATCGGCGCCCTCGTCGGCGCGATCGCCGGCGCCACCGCCTTGCGCTTCCTCGGCGATTCGCCGCAAGTCGCGGTGCTCGCCATCGGCCTGCCGGACCTGCCTTTCCACCTGCGCCTCGACAACCTGACGGCGGTCTTCGCGATCCTGCTGGGCTTCGTCTCGGTCGGCATCTCGGTGTTCGCCGCCGGCTACTTCCGCCACGGCGAGGGCACGGCGCCCGGGCTGCTGTGCTTCGAATACCACCTGTTCCTCGCCAGCATGCTGATGGTGCTGCTGGCCGACGACGGCTACGCCTTCATGGTGGCGTGGGAGAGCATGGCGCTCTCCTCGTTCTTCCTCGTCACCACCGATCACCGCCACGCCGAGATCCGCCGCGCCGGCTATCTCTACCTGCTGATCGCGCACGTCGGCGCCATCGCCATCCTGCTGTCCTTCGGCGTCATGACCAAGGGCAGCGGCGACTACAGCTTCGACGGCATGCGCGCGCAGCAGCTGTCGCCGTTCTGGTCGTCGGCCGCCTTCCTGCTGGCGCTGTTCGGCTTCGGCGCCAAGGCCGGCCTGCTGCCGGTGCACGTCTGGCTGCCCGAGGCGCACCCGGCCGCGCCGTCGCCGGTCTCCGCGATGATGAGCGGCGTGATGCTGAAGACGGCGATCTACGGCCTGCTGCGCGTGAGCTTCGACCTCATCGGCACGACCATCTGGTGGTGGGGCGTCGTCGCGCTGCTGGTCGGGCTGGCCACCGCCGCGTTCGGCGTGCTCTACAGCACGGTGCAGAGCGACATGAAGCGCCTGCTCGCCTATTCCTCGATCGAGAACATCGGCCTGATCGCCGTGGCGATCGGCCTCACGCTGATCTTCCACGCCTACAAGATGGACGGCCTGGCGGCGCTGGCGATGACCGCGGCGCTCTACCACTGCCTCGCGCATTCCGGCTTCAAGAGCCTGCTGTTCCTCGCCACCGGCTCGGTGCTGCATGCGACCAAGGAGCGCAGCCTCGGCAAGCTCGGCGGCCCCATCCACCGCATGCCGTGGGTCGCCTGGCTGGCGCTGACCGGCGTGATCGCCGGCGCCGGCCTGCCGCCGCTCTCCGGTTTCGTCTCGGAATGGCTGCTGCTGCAGGGCTTCCTGTTCTCGCCCGGCCTGCCGCATCCGTGGCTCAACATGATCGTGCCCGTCGGCGCCGCGCTGGTCGCGCTGGTGGCGGCGCTCGCCGGCTTCGCCATGGTCAAGTTCTTCGGCATCATCTTCCTCGGCCAGATGCGCGAGGAGAACCTCAAGGACGCCCACGACGCCGGCTGGTGGGAGCGCGCCGGCCTGGCCTGGCTGGGGCTGATCACCGTGCTGCTCGGCGTGTTGCCGACGACCGCGATTTCGCACATCAACGCCGCCACGCATCAACTGCTCGGCGTCGGGCTGGGCGAGCGGCTGGCCGCGCAAGGCTGGTGGATGCTGGCGCCGATCTCGCCCGGGCGCGCCAGCTACGAGCCGGTGATCTTCCTCTGCGTGATCGCCGCCTCGGTGCTGCTCGGCCGCTGGCTGGTGCGCCGCCTCTACCACGGCCGCGTGCGCCGCACCCAGGCGTGGGACTGCGGCTACTGGTTCCAGGGGCCGCGCGCGCAGGACACCGCCGAAGGCTTCTCGCAGCCGATCCGCCGCATCTTCGAGCCGATGTTCCGCATGGAGCGCCACTTCCCCGGCGTGCGCGACGAGAAGCCCTATTACAGCGTGAAGGTGGAGGACCACTTCTGGCACTGGCTCTACCTGCCGATCGCGAAACTGGCCGGCGGCGTGTCGACGCTGATCATCCGCCTGCAGGGCGGGCGCATCGCGATCTACCTGCTGTACAGCTTTCTCACGCTGATTCTCCTGTTGCTCGTGGCGAGGCCGACGTGAACGTGACTGGCTTCCTCGCCCAGCTCTTCGCCATCGCGCTGGCGCTGTTCCTGGCGCCGCTGCTGACCGGCTGGGTGAACATGTGCCGCGCCTGGCTGCAGAACCGCACTGCACCGCCGCTGCTGCAGCAGTACTACATGCTGCACAAGCTGTTCAACAAGGACGTGGTGCTGGCGCACGGCGCCTCGTCGCTGTTCCGCACCGCGCCCTTCATCGTGTTCGGCTGCATGGTGCTGGCCTGCGCCATCGTGCCGACGCTGTCCACCGACCTGCCGTTCGCGCCGGCGGCGGACACCATCGCGCTGGTCGGCGTGTTCGGCCTGGCGCGCATCTTCATCTCGCTCGCCGCGATGGACGTCGGCACCTCGTTCGGCACGCTGGGCGGCCGCCGCGAGATGCTGGTCGGCTTCCTCGCCGAGCCGGCGCTGCTGATGGTGATCTTCACCACGGCGCTGATCTCGCAGTCGACCTCGGTGGCGACCATCGTCGAGACGCTGGCGCGCCGCGAGTTCGCCGTCTATCCGAGCCTCGCCTTCGCCGGCGTCGCCTTCACCTTCGTCTCGCTGGCCGAGAACGCGCGCGTGCCGGTGGACAATCCGGCGACGCACCTCGAGCTGACGATGATCCACGAGGCCATGATCCTCGAATACTCGGGCCGCCACCTGGCGCTGATCGAATGGGCCTCCAGCCTCAAGCTCTACGCCTACTCCTGCCTCGGCCTGGCGCTGTTCTTCCCGTGGGGCGTGGCGGCCGGCGACAGCTTCCCGGCGCTGGTCGCCTCGATCCCGGCGCTGCTGTTCAAGCTGACGATCGGCGGCGCGACGCTCGCGGCGATCGAAACGGTCAACGCCAAGATGCGCATCTTCCGCGCGCCGGAATTCCTCGGTACGGCGTTCCTGCTTGCGGTGCTGGGACTGCTGGTGCGGCTGCTGCTGGAGACGCGGGTATGAGCCAGGCGGTGCCGTACTCCGCGCAGTTCATCAACCTGTTCGCTTCGGTGATCCTGCTGCTCGCCTTCGCCATGCTGGCGCAACGGCGCGTGCTGCCGCTCATCAACCTGTTCGCCTACCAGGGCTTCGTGCTCGCCGTGTCGACGGCGGCGGTCGCCTACATGACGCGCCAGCATCACCTCTACTGGTCGGCTGGGCTCACGCTCGGGCTCAAGGCGCTGCTGCTGCCGTGGATCCTGCACCGCCTGGTGCGCCGGCTGCACGTCAAGTGGGACATCGAGTCGCTGATCGCCATCCCGACGACCATGCTGGTGGGCATCGGCCTGGTCATCATCGCCTTCAACGTCGCGCTGCCGATCTCGCAGCTCTCGAGCACCATCACGCGCGGCACGCTGGGCATCGCGCTGGCCTCGGTGATGCTGTCCTTCCTGATGATGATCACGCGCACCAAGGCCGTGCCGCAGGTGGTCGGCTTCCTGGCGATGGAGAACGGCCTGTTCCTCGCCGCCACCAGCGCGACCTACGGCATGCCGATGGTGGTCGAGCTCGGCATCGCGCTCGACGTGCTGGTCGGCGCCATCATCCTCGGCGTGTTCTTCTTCCAGATCCGCGAGCAGTTCGACAGCCTCGACATCCGCAACATGGAAAAGCTGAAAGACAGCTGATGGCCCTCGACTTCTTCATCCTCATGCTCGCCACGCCGCTCGTCAGCGGCCTGCTGCTGACGGTGGCCGGCGAGCGCGCCTGGGCGCCGAACCTCAACATCATGGCGAGCCTGATGACCTTCCTCGCCTCGGCCTTCCTGACCGTCGAGATCATCGCCAACGGCCCGCGCTTCGCCTTCGGCGAAATGTTCTTCATCGATTCGCTCAACGTCTTCTTCGTCTCGCTGACGGCCTTCGTCGGCCTCACCACCAGCATCTTCTCCGGCCCCTACATGAGGAACGAGCGCGAGCACGGCAAGCTCTCGATGCCGCGCCTGCGCCTCTACAAGAGCATGTTCCAGCTGTTCATGTTCACCATGCTGGCGGCGCTCACCACCAACAACCTCGGCGTGCTCTGGGTGGCGATGGAAGCGGCGACGCTGACCACCGTGCTGCTGGTCTCGCTCTACCGCACGCCGGCCTCGCTCGAAGCGGCCTGGAAGTACTTCATCCTCTGCGGCGTCGGCATCGCCCAGGCGCTGTTCGGCACGATCCTCTTGTACTTCGCGGCCGAGCGCGTGCTCGGCGAGACCGGCAACGCGCTGCTGTGGACGCATCTGGTCGACGTCAAGGGCCAGCTCGAACCGACCGTCATGGCGCTGTCGTTCATCTTCCTGCTGGTCGGCTACGGCACCAAGGTCGGCCTGGCGCCGCTGCACAACTGGCTGCCCGACGCCCACGCCGAAGGCCCGACGCCGGTCTCGGCGGTGCTGTCCGGCCTGCTGCTCAACGTCGCGCTCTACGCC
>DAIDAU010000421.1 GCA_027310465.1 Rhodocyclaceae bacterium | reverse complement strand
GTGGGTGACGTGCGTCTGTGCCCGCACGGCCGCGCGCACGAGGTCTTCGTCCAGGTTCAGCGTTGCGAGCGCGACGGGCAGCACGCGAATGGCGGCGCCGTTGCCGGCGTCGTTCTCCGACGGCGGGGCGACCGGCTGGCCGGTCTTCCTGAACGTGAGGAGATTGCGGCGCACGGTGTTGCCGATGTCGATCGGCTTGGCGCGCATCCAGGCGTCGAAGGCTCGCGCGCAGGCGAGCGCGTCGACGCGGCCTGCTGCGAGGATGGCGCGGCCGAGCGCCAGGCTCATGGTGGTGTCGTCGGTGACGCTGCCGGCGCGCAGGCGCAGCCAGCCGCCGCCGCGGATGTCGCGATGCAGGCCGTAGGCGCTGCGGATCTCGCGCGGCGTCATGAACTCCACCGTGGCGCCGAGCGCGTCGCCGAGCGCCAGGCCGAGGTAGGCGGCCTCGGCGCGGGCTGCGACAGTCACAATATCGGGCGCAGCGAGCCGTCCGGTCGCCTCCCCCGCGAGGGAGAGGGCGGGAGGGGGCGGGCCATTGGGCCGCACAGCGGCATAGTGGCCGTCAGGCCGGTCTGACGACCACTATGCCGCCCAGCACCTGGGCCTGGCAGGCGAGACGATGATGGCTGGGCGCGAGGTTGTCCTTGAGCACCTGCTCCTCGAGCACCGACGGCGCGGCGAGGTTCTCCTGGCCGGAAACGATCCTGGTGAGGCAGGTGCAGCAGTCGCCTTCGCGGCAGCCGTAGGTGATGCCGGCGCCGACCTTCTCGGAGACTTCGATTAGCCGCGTGCCGGCCGGCACGGTGAGGGTGACGCCGATGTCGTCGAAGGTGACTTTCGCTTTAGGCATGGGGCTGTTCTCCGTGGTGTCCGCAGGGTTCGTCGTCGGCATGGCCCTGGCAGACATGGCCTTCGCGGCCGTGCTGGCAGGCTTCCATGTCGTCGTCGGGCGGGTTGGGGCCGAGGCCGATCCAGGCGTGAATGGCGGCGACGTCGAAGCCGGCGCTGCGCACGCCGCCAACTTCGAGCAGCGGCCGGCGGATCAGCTGCGGATAGCGCTGCAGCAGCGCGAGCGCGGTTTCCTCGTCGAAGTCCTCGGGAACGATCTCGCCCGCCTTGACGGCCGGCGCGTTGCGGTTGAACCACTGCGCGACCGGAAGGCCGTCCAAGTAGCTCAGCAGTTCGGTGCGCGCCCACGGCCAGCGCAGCAGGTCTTTCGAGATGACCTGGTGGCCGGCCGCCTCGAGGGCGGCCTTCTGCCTGGCATTGCCCGAGCAGCCGGGCTTTTCGAAGAAGATGACGACAGCCATGCAGCCTCCCTTAGCGTGCGGCGATCTCGCGCCGGACCGCGGCCCAGCGTTCCGGCGGGATGCCGGTCAGCGAGCCGGGCGGATTCAGCGGCTCGTCCAGTTCGTTGACGATCGCGCCCTCGACCGGGCAGATCTCGGCGCATTGCGGCGCGGGCCGGTCGCCCAGGCATTCGGTGCACTTGGCCGCTTCGATGGCGAAGAACGGCTCGGCGGCGACGATGGCGCCGTTCGGGCACAGCGGTTCGCAGGCCCAGCAGTTGACGCAGGATTCGATGATCGCGAGGGTCATCATGCCTCCGACGGGCCGCCCCAAGGAGGCATGCGCCCCCCTGTGGGGGGCAGCGAGCCGCCTTTGCGAGCGTGGGGGGCCATCATTACGCGCACCTCTGCTCGGCCACGGAGCGGACCAGCCTTCCGGCCGCGAGCATCTCGCGCCAGACCGCCATCACGGCGTCCTCGACGGGTTCCATCGCATGCTCGCCGTTCGGCTGGATGCCGGCCGCTTCGAGCTCGCGCCACGGCTCCCAGCCGATGCGCGAGCACAGCACGGCCTCGCAGCCGGCGAGCGCGCGGATCGTCTGCGCCAGCACGTCCTCCGCTTCGCCGCATTCGGCATCGCCGAAGCAGTATTGCGCGGCGCGGCGATGGCCGATGAGCTTCGCGCCCGCGGCCGATGCCTCGTAGATCAGGAATTCGCGCGCATGGCCGAAGTGCTCGAAGACGAGGCCGCGCTTGGCGGCGACGGCCATCAGCACGGGGCGTCCGTCGTCGGCCGGTCTCGGCGCGCGGCGATGCAGGGTCACCGGCGACGCCTGAGGCGCGCGCTCGCGCTTCGTTTCGAGTTCCGCGGCGACGGCGGCGCGGAACTCGAGACGACGCTGCAGCGCCGCATCAAAGTCGATCTCCATGGCCTCGACCTTCTCCATGGTGAACTCCGCCCCGCGGTCCTCGCCGAGCAGGCCGACCGCGTCGGCGCGGCACTGGCGACAGTGGCGCATCAGCGCCATGTCGCCTGCGCATTCGTCCTGCAGCGCCTTCAGCTCGGCGGGCGTCGGGCTGCGCTGTCCCATGACGCCGTAGAAGGTGCCGTGCTCGGCTTCGGCGATCAGGGGCATGAGATTGTGCAGGAAGGCGCCCTTGGCCTTGACGGCCTTCGACACCTCTACGAGATGGCGGTCGTTGACGCCAGGGATCATCACCGAATTGACCTTGGCGAGGATGCCGCGCTCGGCAAGCATCGCCAGGCCCTTCTGCTGCTGCTCGATGAGTATCGCCGCCGCCTCGCGCCCGCGCACGCGCCGGCCCTGCCAGAAGATCCACGGATAGATCTGCGCGCCGACGTCCGGGTCGATGCAGTTGATGGTGATGGTGACGTGCGCGACGTTGTGCCGCGCCAGTTCGGAGACAGCATCGGGCAGCGCGAGGCCGTTGGTGGACACGCACAGCTTGAGGTCGGGCGCCTTCTCGGCGAGCAAACGGAAGGTGGCGAAGGTGCGCTCGGGATTGACGAGCGGATCGCCGGGGCCGGCGATGCCCAGCACCGACATCTGCGGAATGGCCGCGGCCACGGCGAGCGCCTTCCTGACGGCCTGCTCGGGGGACAGCAGTTCCGAGACGACGCCGGGCCGCGATTCGTTGGCGCAGTCGTATTTGCGGTTGCAGTAATGGCACTGGATGTTGCAGGCGGGCGCGACCGCGGCGTGCATGCGCGCGAAGTGGTGGTGCGCCTGCTCGGAATAGCAGGGATGGTCGGCCACCTGGCGGCGGATCGCCTCGGGCATCGCGTTCAGTTGCGATTGCGTCGAGCCGCAAGCGCCTGCACTGCATCCGCTCTTCACTGAAGGGTTCACGAAGTTCTCCGCTGGGTGTCGCCCTTCCATCAGCAACCGGTATGCCAGCGGCTATCTCATTGATTCGGCGTGGTCGCCGCGGCGATTGTCGCGAATGCCACAAGCGCCGCGTCAGAACTGCTTCACTTCGATGGCGAGCGTCTGGATGCGATAGGCGATCTGCCGCGGCGTCATGCCGAGCAGGCGCGCGGCCTTGGCCTGCACCCAGCCGGCCTGCTCGAGCGCGGCGACGACACGGGTGCGCTCGTCGAGCGTCGGATCGTGCAGGTCGATCGCGTCCGGCGTTGCCGCAGCGGCGGCGGGTGCCGATAGCTCCGCGGCTGATGGAGCCGGTGTCGGCGCACGCGGCTCGCGCTGGCGCCCCCCCTCGGGGCGGATCAGGTCGGCGTCGATGCTGCCGCTCGGCGACATGACGGCTGCGCGCTCGAGGCAGTTCTCCAGCTCGCGCACGTTGCCCGGCCAGGCGTAGTGCATCAGGCGGCGCAGAGCGGGCTCCGCGATCGAGAGCGGCCGCCCCTGCGCGCCGCCGATGCGCTTGACGAGATGGCGCGCCAGATCGGGAATGTCCTCCGGGCGCTCGCGCAGCGGCGGCAGCGCGATCGGCATGACGTTGAGCCGGTAGTAGAGATCCCCGCGGAAGTCGCCGCTGTCCACGGCGGCCTCGAGGTTGCGATGGGTGGCGGCGATAACGCGCACGTCGACCTTGATGGTGCGGCTGCCGCCGACGCGCTCGAATTCGCCTTCCTGCAGCACGCGCAGCAGCTTGGCCTGGAAGGCGGGCGAAATCTCGCCGATCTCGTCGAGGAACAGCGTGCCGCCGTCGGCCATTTCGAAGCGTCCCTTGCGCGCGCCGACGGCGCCGGTGAAGGCGCCCTTCTCGTGGCCGAAGAGTTCCGACTCGAGCAGCGTCTCGGGCAGCGACGCGCAGTTGATGCGGACGTAGGCGCCGCTGGCACGCGGCGAGTTGTAATGGATGGCGTTGGCGATCAGCTCCTTACCGGTGCCGGTCTCGCCGCGGATCAGCACCGTGGTGTTCCACTTGGCGACCATGCGAATCTGCTCGAACACCTTGCGCATGGGGACAGAGTGGCCGACGATGTTGTCGAAGCCGTACTGGTGGCGCACGGTGCGGCGCAGGCTGTCGCG
>DAIDAU010000405.1 GCA_027310465.1 Rhodocyclaceae bacterium | reverse complement strand
CGCTTTTTTTGTGCTGCACGCGGCGCGGCTCGACGCCGAGGCGGCCAATTCGGCGAAGTCGGAATTCCTCGCCAACATGAGCCACGAGATCCGCACGCCGATGAACGGCATCGTCGGCCTGCTCGAGCTGGTGCTGCGCACCGAGCTCGCGGCCGAGCAGCGCGAGTACCTGAACCTGGTCAAGCTGTCGGCCGATTCGCTGCTGACCATCATCAACGACGTGCTCGACTTCTCCAAGATCGAGGCCGGCAGCCTCGAGCTCGAGCGCACCGGGTTCTCGCTGCGCGAGACCGTCGGCGACACCATGAAGTCGCTCGCCTTCGAGGCCGGTCGCAAGGGCCTCGAGCTCGCCTGCGAGATCGATCCGGACCTGCCGGACGGGCTGCTCGGCGATCCGGTGCGGCTGCGCCAGATCATCACCAACCTGGTCGCCAACGCCGTGAAATTCACCGCCAGCGGCGAGGTGGCGCTGCGCGTGTGCCGCCGCGCCGGCCGCCGCGGCGAGGTCGACTGCGACTTCGCCATCCGCGACACCGGCATCGGCATCCCGGCCGAGAAGCTCAAGGCCGTGTTCGCGCCGTTCTTCCAGGGCGACACGTCGACGACGCGCGTCTATGGCGGGACCGGCCTCGGCCTCACCATTGCCGCGCGGCTGGTCGAGATCATGGGCGGCGCCATCGATGTCGACAGCGCGGTGGGCAAGGGCAGCCTGTTCCAGTTCAGCCTGTGCTTCGGCGAGCAGGACGGCGTCGCGGCGGCGCCCCCCGATTTCTCCGGGCTGCGCGTGCTGGCGGCGGTGCATCGCATCCGCCGGCCGCTGCTCGACGAACTGCGGCGCTGGTCGATCGACGTGGTGGAGGCCGAGGGAGCGTCGGCCGCGACGGCGCGCATCGCCGCGGCCGACGCCGCGCAGCCGTTCGACCTGGTGCTGCTCGACGACAGCGTGGCCGAGCTCGATCCCTACGAAGTCGCGGAGCGCGTCAAGCGCGGCGCGCATCGCGGCATCGGCGCGGTCGCCGTGCTGAGCGCCATCGCCGCGCGGCAGCGGCAGGCGGGGCCGGTCGACGGCGCAGGATTCGTGTCGCTGACCAAGCCGGTCAAGCGCTCGGAGCTGCTCACGCTGATGAATGCGGTGGCCGGCCGGCACGCGCCGGCGCCGCCCGCGGCCGCACCGCCCGTCGTGGCGCTGCGGCCGCTCGACGTGCTGCTGGTCGAGGACAACGCCATCAACTGCCGCCTCGCCCAGCAGGTGCTGGTCAAGGCCGGCCACCGCGTGACGGCCGCGGACAGCGGTACGGCCGCATTGGCGGCGCTGGCCCGGCGCGGCTTCGACGTCGTGCTGATGGACGTCCAGATGCCCGGCATGGACGGCCTCGAGGCGACGCGCATCGTGCGCGAGCGCGAGCGCGTCGCCGGCGGCCATGTGCCGATCATCGCGCTCACCGCGCATGCCATGGTGCAGCACCGCGAGCGCTGCCTCAAGGCCGGCATGGATGGCTTCCTGGTCAAGCCGGTCCGCTCCCAGGACCTGCTCGACACGGTGGCCGGCATCGCGCGCGTCGCACGCCGCGTGCCGCCGCCCGGCCGCGCGCGCAGCGTCGACCGCGGCGCGCTGTGGGAGCGCGTCGGCGGCGATGCCCGCGTGCTCGCCGAAGTCGGCGGCATGCTCGGCGACAAGGGCGCGCGGCTGATGGCGGAGACGCGCTCCGCCGTGTCGGCGCGCGACCCGGCGGAGTGCGCGCGGCTGCTGCATACGCTCGCCGGCATGTTCGGCAGCCTGGCGGCGGAGGCGGCCGCGCAGATCGTCGGAGAGCTGGAAGCGCTGGCCGCCGCCGGGCGATGGGAAGCGGCGGCGGCCGAATTCACGCGCCTCGAACGGGAAGCGGAGCGGCTCGGTGCCGAGCTGGAGGCGATGGCCGGCGAGCGGGTGCGCGGCCCGGCCCGGATGCCGGACGTGGGCGGCGCGGCATTGCAGCGCGGCGCGCCGGAATGGAATTAGCAAAGCCTGCGAGGTCCAAGCAATGAACAGCGGAATTCTCGTCGTCGAGGATGAGTCCATCACCCTGCACATGATCGTCGCCAATCTCGAGCGCGCCGGCTACCAGGCGCGCAGCGCGACCTCCGTCGCCGAAGCCGAGGAGGCGATCGCCGCGCGGCTGCCCGATCTGCTGCTGCTCGACTGGGTGCTGCCGAACGCCACCGGCGTCAGCCTGATGCGCAAGCTGCGCTCCGACCAGCGCACGCGCGAGATGCCGATCATCATGCTCACCTCGCGCGCGCAGGAAAGCGACCTGCTGACCGGGCTCGACGCCGGCGCCGACGACTACATGACGAAGCCGTTCTCGCCGCGCGAGCTGCTGGCGCGCGTCAAGGCGCAGCTGCGCCGGCGCGCGCCGCAGACCACGGACGACATCGTCGAGATCGTCGGCCTGCGCATCGACCCGGCGCTCAAGCGCATCACCGCGAGAGGGCGCGACGTCGAGCTCGGCGCCATCGAATTCCGCATGCTGCACTTCTTCGCCACGCACGCCGGCCGCGTCTTCAGCCGCGAGCAGCTGCTCGACAAGCTCTGGGGCGACCAGGTGTTCGTGCAGGACCGCACCGTCGATGCGCACATCCGCGCGCTGCGCCAGGCGCTGCGCCCGAGCGGCCACGACGCGCTGATCGAAACGGTGCGCGGCACCGGCTACTGCTTCCGCCGGGAGCCGCCGCCGGCGGGGTGAATCCGCCCCGGCCGATGGCGATGAGCGTCGAAAACAAGGCGCGGCTGGCCTTTGCCATCACGGTACTCCTCGCTCTGACGGCAACCGGGATCTGGTACGCGTCGACGTCGGGCCGATATGCGACTTACCAGATCCGCACCTTGGATTCCGTTTCCGGGCTGATGGCCGGTGCGCCGGTCGAATTCCGCGGCGTCGAGGTCGGGAAGGTGAAGCGCGTCGAACTCGTCGACCGCGACTCGGTGAGCATACTGATCGACGTCGCCAAGAGGACGCCCGTCACCGCCGCCACCGTTGCCGGCATCACTGCGCGTGGCCTGGCGAGTCGCGGCTTCATGGGCTACGTCTGCATCTCCCTTCACGACGTCGGCTCGGATTTCAGGCCCCTGCAGACCGCGGCGGGCAGCGAGTATCCGATCATTCGGGCGGAGCCCTCGACCTCGGTGAATCTGGACATGACCATCGGCCAGCTGAATCGCAACGTCGAGTACCTGACGGAGCGGCTGCAATCAGTGCTCGACGACAACACGCTCGCATCGCTGCGGCAATCCGTGGGCAACTTGCAGCAGGTGACGCGCATGCTGGCCGCCAATAATCGCAGGCTGGATTCGTTGATCATGCACAGCGAGGCGGCAAGCCGGGAGGTCGGGCCGCTCCTGCAGTCGAGCAAGGACACCGTGAGCGCCATGCAGCACCAGTTCCTGCCGGAGGCCTACAGGACGCTATCCACGCTGGAGGAACTGTCCAAGTCGCTCGGCGGCGTCGCGTCCAAGATCGACCGGGATCCCTCCGTCCTCATTCGCGGAAGCCCGCGTCCTTCCCCCGGACCGGGCGAAGCACGATGAATGCGATGGCGCTTCGTTCCGTTGCCGCCGCGCTATCGGTTTCGCTCCTTGCGGCGGGCTGCGCCTTGCTGTCTCCGACGGAGCCCGCGACGGAGAAGCACGTACTGGCCAAGATGCCGGACGAGGTTCCTCGGCAGAAGGCGCGCCATGCGAGGCTGCTGGTGCTCCGGCCCGATGCCGATCCGATCTACGACACGGTGCAGATGGCCTATACGGCGCAGCCCTACGATATCGGCTATTTCCGGCAGCATGAGTGGGGCGAACGGCCGTCGTTGATGCTCCACGCCCTGCTGACCAGGACGATGGCGGAGACCGGGTGCTTCGACGCCGTCCTGACGCCGCCGTACGCCGGCCGCTACACCTTCGCCTTGGAAAGCAAGCTGATCGAGCTTGCGCAGGACTTCACATCGGAGCCGCCGACTCTGCGGCTCGCCATGCATCTCGAATTGAGCGACGCCTCGCATCGGCTGATCGCCATGAAGGATGTTTCCGTGCGCGAGCCGATGCTGCAGAAGACGCCTTATGCCGGGGTGGTTGCGGCCAACGACGCGACCGCCGGGATTCTCCGGCAGGTCGCCGAGTTCGTGCTCGAAAGGGCGCGCTAGTCGGAGAGGCCCGACGCGGGCAGCATCTTCTTCAAGGTCTCGTCCTTGAAGAAGAAATGGTGCCGCAGGGCGGCGCCGATATGGACGAGCATCAGCCCGATCAGCGCGTAGCCGAGCCACTTGTGGATGTCGATGAACAGGGCGAACAGATCGTCGTCGCGCGACACGAGGTCCGGCAGATCGATCCAGTCGAAGACGGAAACGCTCAGGCCTGCGCTCGACGACATGATCCAGCCGGTGATCGGCAGGGCAAACATCAGTCCGTAGAACGAAAGGTGGACGAATCGCGCCGCGACCTTCTGCCAGTCCGGAAGGCGATCGACCAGCCGCGGCAGGACATTGCCGAGGCGCCAGCAGAGCCTCGCAATCGCCAGGGCGAGCGCCAGGACGCCAAGCTCCTTGTGATAGAGGATCAGCGTGATCTTTCGCGTGTCGAATCCCGCATCGGGCAGGCTGACCATGTACAGGCCCATGGCGACCAGCACGATCATCAGTGCGGCCATGCCCCAATGAAGCACGATCGCCACGATGCCATAGCCCTGCTGGGTGTTCTTGAACATCGCCACTCCGGTCCGTCCGGGAACGTGACTTCGACCACGAAAACCTGCGCACGATCGGGAGACGCGCATTGCCGGGTCGCCTTCAGGGTTGAAATGCTCGGTACGGAGACGTAATATGTACTTCATCGTATGAATCGCGTATTACACAATGGACTGGCTCCTACTGATCGCAACCGTTCCGGGGCAGGCAGGCAGCCTGCGGCTGCGCTTCTGGCGCCAGCTCAAGGGCCTTGGCGCCGCCAACCTGCGCGATGGCGTCTATCTGCTTCCCAGTCGGAACGCCCTGCGGCCGCCGCTGACGACACTCTGCGAAGAACTGATCGCCGCAGAAGGCAACGCCTGGCTTATCGACGTCCCCAAGCAAACGCCGGCCATGGAACAGGAATGGCAGGGACTCTTCAATCGCAGTGAGGCTTATCGGGAATGGCGCGCCGCCGTGGCCAACTTGATGGACGACCTGGCGCAGGCGGGCGAAACAGAGGCCCGGCGACAGCTAAGGCAGTTGGCCAAGGATTTGGAAAGCATCCTGACCATCGATTACTTCCCCGGAGAGCAAGGCGATATCGCCCGCCGTGCATTGGTCGATGCCGAACGCCGCTTGACCAAGACGTTTTCTCCGGGTGAGCCTGAAGCGGCCGCCGGCGCGGTATCGCGCCTCGACACCGGGCACTACCAGGGACGGCGATGGGCCACGCGCGCCCGCATCTGGGTGGACCGCGTTGCCTGTGCATGGCTGATCCGCCGCTTCGTCGACCGCGATGCCCGCTTCGTCTGGCTCAAGAACGCGAAGTCGTGCCCGCGCGACGCGCTGGGCTTCGACTTCGATGGCGCGACCTTCACGCACGTCGGCGCTCTCGTGACCTTCGAGAACCTCGTGGCGAGTTTCGGCCTCGATTCGGATCGCGGCTTGGTCCGGCTCGGCGCAATGGTTCATGCGCTCGACGTCGGCGACGGCGTGACGCCCGAAGGCCAAGGCTTCGAGGCCATCCTCGAGGGGGCCCGTCAGCGGCACACCGACGACGACAGGCTTCTGCAGGAGATCAGCCCGGTGCTCGATTCCCTCCACGCCTATTTCGCGCAGGCGAAATAGGCATCTTCGACGCCGCGCGCGAACTGTCGCCATGAATGCGCAGACTTCCCCTCCCAACTACACGCTGTGGCAAATCGTTCGCTACATGCTGCATCTCGGCGCGCTGGGGTTCGGCGGACCGGTGGCGCTGGTCGGCTACATGCACCGCGATCTCGTCGAGCAGCGCGGCTGGATCAGCGACTCGGACTACAAGGAAGGCCTGGCGCTCGCCCAAATGGCACCGGGGCCGCTGGCGGCGCAACTCGCGATCTACCTCGGCTATGTCCATTTCCGCATTCTCGGGGCGACGCTGGTCGGCATCGCCTTCGTCGTGCCCTCGTTCCTCATGGTTGTCGCGCTCGGCTGGGCCTACGTCGGATACGGCGGGCTGCAATGGATGCAATCGGTCTTCTACGGCGTCGGTGCCGCGGTGATCGGCATCATCGCCATCAGCGCCTACAAGCTGACCAGGAAGAGCGTCGGCCAGGACAAGCTGCTGTGGGCGATCTACCTGGTCCTCGCCGCCGTCACGATCATCACCGAATCCGAAATCGCCTGGCTCTTCATCGCAGGGGGCGTACTGGTCTGGTTCCGGCGCGCGCCGCCGACGTGGCTCAGGAAGGGCGGCCTTGCGGCCGTGCTGCCGATGCAACTGCCGGCCGCGGCCGGCCTGGCCTCATCCTTCGATCCCGCGCTGCTGACCCGGATCGGCCTCTTCTTCGCCAAGGCCGGCGCCTTCGTCTTCGGCTCGGGGCTGGCCATCGTGCCTTTCCTCTATGGCGGCGTCGTAACCGAATACCACTGGCTCAACGACAGGCAGTTCGTCGATGCGGTCGCCGTGGCGATGATCACGCCGGGCCCGGTCGTCATCACCGTGGGCTTCATCGGCTATCTCGTCGCGGGGCTGCCCGGCGCGTGCGTCGCCGCGCTGGCGACGTTCCTGCCCTGCTATCTCTTCACCATCATCCCGGCGCCGTACTTCAAGAAGTACGGCAAGCTGCCGGCCATCGCCGCCTTCGTCGACGGCATCACGGCCGCGGCGATCGGTGCGATTACGGGTTCGGTCATCGTCATCGCACAGCGCTCGATCGTCGACATCCCCACCGCGCTGATCGCGCTGACCACCACCGCGCTGCTGTGGAAGTTCAAGAAGCTCCCGGAACCGATCATCGTCGCGGCTGCGGCTGTCGTCGGCCTGGTGCTGTATCCCCTGATGCGTCGCTGAGAAGGAGATCGACATGAAATGGGTGACCCACGGCATGGTCGTCTACGACGCGCTCTATGCCTGGTGCGCCGATGCGCCGCTGAAGAGGTCGGCCGTTTCCTGAGTTGGAGTCGTCATCCTCTCGGAGTTTGTCCGATCGGCCGAACGCCATGATGCAGCACGAGCCGGCAGCGGCTTCCACCACGCGGACCCTCCTGATCGGTCGAGGTCTTCGAGCGTTCACCGACGGCTACGTTTCGGTGCTGCTGCCTGCGTACCTGCTGGCGCTCGGGCTGGACCGCCTGGACGTGGGATTGTTGGGCACCGCCACGCTCGCCGGCTCCGCCCTGGCGACGCTGGCCGTCGGCGCCGTCGGGCATCGATGGCCGCAGCGGCGCCTGCTGCTCGTCGCTGCGGTGCTGATGGCGGCAACCGGCGCGGGCTTTGCGGGATTTTCGTCGTTCTGGCCGCTTGCGGTCGTTGCCTTCGTCGGCACGCTGAATCCGAGCTCGGGCGATGTGAGCCTCTTCCTGCCGTTGGAACAGGCGCGGCTCGCCACGGTGGCCACCGGGCCGGAGCGGACGTCGCTTTATGCACGTTACACGGTGACCGGCTCGCTCTGCGTCGCCCTGGGCGCGCTGGCCTCCGGCCTCCCGACGTGGCTTGCCGCCATGACGGGCCTATGCCTGCTCGATGCGATGCGAATGATGTTCGGACTCTACGGCCTGGTGGGCGTCATCGTTTGGCTGCTCTACCGGCGCCTGCCCGACGACCACGGCGAAGCAGAATCGCGTCCCGCCGCGCTCGGACCGTCCAGGCGAACCGTCTTCAAGCTCGCTGCCCTCTTCAGCATCGACTCGTTCGCCGGCGGGCTCGTCGTCCAGTCGCTGCTGGCGCTATGGCTGTTCGACCGCTTCGGCCTGCCGCTCGCCGCTGCCGGAAACTTCTTCTTCTGGGCGGGACTGCTCACGACCGGCTCACAATGGCTGGCTCCGCGTGTTGCCCGGCGCATGGGGCTGCTCAACACCATCGTATTCACGCATATGGTGGCCAACGTCGCGCTGATCCTCGCGGCCTTCGCGCCCACGATCGAGATGGCGATCACGCTGCTGTTCGTCCGCAGCGCGCTCTCGCAGATGGACGTACCGACGCGCACCGCCTACGCCATGGCCGTCGTCACGCCGCCCGAGCGTGCCGCTGCGGCCAGTTTCACCGCCGTGCCGCGCAGTCTCGCCGCAGCTGCGAGCCCTTCGCTGGGCGGCGCCTTGTTCGCGGCGGGCATCCTCAGCGCACCCCTCGTGCTGTGCGGCGCACTGAAGATCAGTTACGACCTGGCCCTCCTATACCTGTTCCGACGCCAGACGACTCATGACGAGGAGGCGGGCGATGGCAGCGGCAAGCTCTCGCGGGGACTGTAAGCTTTTGCGTCGCGGTTCCATCCAATGGGCGCCAGGAGAGCAGCCAGGAATATGCCGGACTCGCTGCTGTCCTTCATTCCAGGCCATGACAACGGCAGCGGCGGCGCGAAGCACGCCCGAGTTCGATTGCGCTGCCCACGGCTATCGCAAGCTCAACCTGTCGGTGATCGGCGACACCGCCCGGGTGTCGGGCGGCAGGCGGGATGGGCATCCTTCCCTCGTCTGCTGCCGTCAGCGGAAACCGCCCTTGGCGATCGCGTCGCGCTCCTGCTGCGAGACGAAGCGCGCGATCATCGCTTCGTCGCCGCGCGACAGGCCGACGAAGCGGCAGCCCATGCCGAGCATGCGGCCGATGCGCTTGAAGCCGCGCACCTCGAGCCGGCAGCGCACCGCGCCGGCTTCGCCGAGCTTCAGCTGGCAGTCGATGGTCTGGCCGAGATGGAACACGTCGGCGGCGTAGTCGAGCATCACCAGCGTGCCGCCGAGGCTGACCTCGTTGACGGGAACCGTGATGTAGCCGCGGCCGGGCACGGGCAGGGTGCAGCTCGCCGTGGCGGTCCTGACGCGGAAGCTCTCGCGGTTCTGGAAGCGCCTGACGCTGGCAGGGAAGCGGGCGTCGAGGGCCGGGCTGCCGCGGTAGCTGGTTTCCCTGGCGCCGCTCGCGAGGAACGCGACCTTGGCGCCGCGCAGGCTGCCGGAAAACCCCACGCGCGAAGCCGCGACGATGGCGCGGTTGACGGCCTTGTCGCCGGAGCCGTCGAACACCAGGCTGTCGCGGTCGTGATCGGCATGCAGCAGCAGGGTGGTCATGCTGTCCCTGCCCTGGTTGAAGGAGACGGTCAGCAATTCCCGCGTCCTGATCAGCTCGCGCAGGATATAGACGATCTCGACCGGGGAATCCACTTCGAATTCGTTCTTCATCGCGACCTCGGATGCCAAGCGGCTAAGCGAATCGCATGGTATCACTCAGCCGCCCGGCGCCGGCGTGACGACGTCGGCGCCGACGGGCCGGTGCCCGTGCCCCGGTTCCGGCCCGCCGCCCTTCTGGCGCGCCCACCAGTCGGCGAATTCGGCGGCCGGCATCGGCGCCGCCAGCAGGTAGCCCTGGCAGTATTCGACGCCGCGGGCGCGCACGTATTCCATGTCGGCCTCGCTCTCGACGCCTTCGGCGACCACCTCGCGATGCAGCGAGTGGCCGAGGCTGATGATGGCGTCGGCCGCGGCATGGCCGTTGCCGTTGCCGCGCGCCTCCGCGGCGTCGCCGTCGCGATGGAGCAGGGAGCGGTCGACGCGGATCTTGTCGACCGGCAGGCGGGTGAGGGCGCGCACGTTCGATTCCGCCACGCCGAAGTTCTTGATGGCGATGCCGACGCCGGCGGCATGCAGTTCGCGCAGCGCGTGGATCGACTCGTCGACGTTGCCGACGATGACGTTTTCCGCGACGTTGAGCAGCAGGTGGCGCGGCTCGATGCCGGTCTCCTCGACCACCGCCGCCACCTGCCGGGGGAAGTCGCGGCTGCGGAACTGCACGCCGGAGACCGTCACGCCGACGACGATGTCGCCGAAGCCTTCCGCGGCCCAGCGCCGCTGCTGGGTGCAGGCTTCGCGCAGCAGCCATTCGCCGATCGGCTTGATGAGCCCGGTGACTTCCGCCAGCGGCAGGAAGTCGCGCGGCGGGACGGCGGTGCCGTCGGGCTGGCGCCAGCGGAGCAGGGCTTCGACCTCGACCATGTCGGCGGTGGCGCTGGAGAACACCGGCTGGAAGTCGAGCGAGAATTCGCCCGCGGCCAGCGCGCCGCGCAGGCGCTCGGCGACGCCGGTGCCGGGGGCCGGCGCGCCGGGCTCGGCGCCGTGGGCATAGAAGGTGAAGCGGCCGCGGCCGCCGCGCTTGGCGACGTACATGGCGGCGTCGGCGCGCTTGAACAGCACGTCGATGGTGTCGCCGTTGTCCGGGAACAGGCTGATACCGACGCTGAGGCCGACGTCGAGCGAGAAGCCGTTGATGCGGTAGGGACGCGCCAGGGTGTCGACGATGTTGGCGGCGACGTGGCGGGCGTCCTCCGCGTCGCGGATGCCCACCAGCACCGCGACGAACTCGTCGCCGCCGATGCGGCCGACGGCGTCCTCGGCGCGCAGCTTGCGCACGATGCGCTTGGCCACCGCCTTGAGCAGCTTGTCGCCGATCTCGTGGCCGTGGGTGTCGTTGACCGGCTTGAAGTGGTCGAGGTCGAGGAACAGCACGGCGATCTTGTGGCCCTGGCGGCGCGCCGCGGCGAGGATGCGCTCGGCTTCCTCGCGCAGCAGCCGGCGGTTCGCCAGGCCCGTGAGCGCGTCGTGCTGGGCCACCAGCAGCGCGCGCTCGGCCGCCTGCTTGCGTTCGGTGACGTCGACGAAGAAGACCACCACGCCGCCGTCCGGCGAAGGCGACATGCGGTAGTCGAGCCAGCGCCCGCTGGTGCTGCTGAAGTGCTCGAAGCTCATCGGCTGGCGGCGCTCCATCACCTGGCGCACCGCCTCGATCACCGCGATGTCCATGCCGGTGCGGAAGTCCGCGTGCAGCAGGTCCTCGCGCGGCTGACCGAGGATGGCCGCGGCGCAGCTGTTGATGAGGTCGATGCGCCAATGCGGGTCGACCGCCAGCAGGCCGTCGTTGATGCTCTCCAGCACGATCTCGAGCCGCTGCGCGGCCTTCGAGGGGCCGGCGGGGTGCGCGGCCGGCGGCTTCGGCGGCGCGGGATTCACTCCACGGTCACCGACTTGGCGAGATTGCGCGGCTTGTCGACGTCGTTGCCGCGGGCGACGGCGGCATGGTAGGCAAGCAGCTGCAAGGGGATGGTCTGCAGGATGGGCGACACGAAGTCCGAGCAGTCGGGGGTCTTGATGACGCGGATGCCGTCGGCGTTCTCGATCCTGACGCTGCGGTCGGCCAGCACGTAGAGCTCGCCGCCGCGGGCGCGCACCTCGCTGAGGTTCGAGCTGATCTTGTCGACCAGGGCGCCGCCGGGCGCGATCGCGATCACCGGCATGTCGCGGCTCACCAGCGCCAGCGGTCCGTGCTTGAGCTCGCCGGCGGCATAGGCCTCGGCGTGCACGTAGGAGATCTCCTTGAGCTTCAGCGCGCCTTCCATGGCGATCGGGTAATGCACGCCGCGGCCGAGGAACAGCGCGTGCTCGCGGGCGGCGAGCGTTTCGGCCCACTGCGCGACGCGCGGCTCGAGCTCGAGCATGCGGCACATGGCGGCCGGCAGGTAGCGCAGGTCGTGCAGCAGCTCTTGCTCGCGCTCGGCGGGCAGTCGCTGCTTGAGCTTGGCGAGTGCCAGCGCGAGCAGCGCCAGCGCCGCCAGCTGCGTGGTGAAGGCCTTGGTCGAGGCGACGCCGATCTCGGGGCCGGCGCGCGTCAGGAAGCGCAGGTCGGCCGCGCGCAGCAGCGAGGATTCGGGAACGTTGCAGATGCACAGGCCGGCGTCGAGCCCGCGCGAGACGGCGTAGCGCTGCGCCGCGAGGGTGTCGGCCGTCTCGCCCGACTGCGAGATCGTCACCAGCAGCGTGCCCGGCGCAGCGGCCGGGCGGCGGTAGCGGTACTCGCTGGCGATCTCGACGCTGCACGGGATGCCGGCGATGTCCTCGATCCAGTAGCGCGCCACCATGGCGGCGTGGTAGCTGGTGCCGCAGGCGAGCAGCAGCACGGCGTCGGCCGCGCGCAGCGCGCGCTCCGCCTCGGCGCCAAAGATCTGCGGCGGCAGCGCGCCGGCCGCGGTCGCCGGCTCCAGCGTGGCGGCCACGGCCTTCGGCTGCTAGAAGATCTCCTTCTGCATGTAATGGCAGTAGCTGCCGAGCTCGACCGACTCGGGCGTGAGCCGCGACGGCGTGACGGGCCGCTGCGCCTCGTCGCCGCGGCGGTCCACCACGCGCACGCCCTCGCGCGTGATCTCCGCGCAATCGCCGTCCTCGAGGTAGATCAGCCGCCGCGTCACCGCGGCCAGCGCCGCGCCGTCGGAGGCCGCGTAGTTCTCGCCCTCGCCGAGGCCGAGCAGCAGCGGCGCGCCATTGCGCGCCACGATCAGGTGCGCCGGGTCGCTGTCGCTGATCACCGCGATGGCATAGGCGCCGGCGAGCTCGGCGGTGGTGCGGCGCACCGCGTCGAACAGCCCGGCGCCCTCCCGCAGCTTGGCGTGGACCAGGTGCGCGATGACTTCGGTGTCGGTGTCGGAGGCGAACACGTAGCCGAGGCCGAGCAGCCTGGCGCGCATCTCCTCGTGGTTTTCGATGATGCCGTTGTGCACCACCGAGACGCCGCCCGACACATGCGGATGCGCGTTGCGCTCCGAGGGTACGCCGTGCGTCGCCCAGCGCGTGTGGCCGATGCCGATGCCGCCGGCCAGCCCGCCCTGCGACACGGAGATTTCGAGGTCGGCGACGCGGCCGACCGAGCGGATGCGGTTCAGCCGGCCGTTGATGACGGCGACGCCGGCCGAGTCGTAGCCGCGGTATTCCAGGCGCTTCAGTCCTTCGAGGAGGAAAGGCACGACATTGCGATGGGTCGAGATGGCGCTGACGATTCCGCACATATCAAGTGGTTTCTTGTGGATATTGGGAGGGAGTAACCGCCAAGGGCGACGGGGGGTCGTCGCCGCTTCGTGTCCGCCGGCGGACATGGAGTGCGGCGGACCACCCCGTCGGCACGAGCGTCGCTCCAGCAACAACGAGCCGTCTCATGGCTCCACCGTCTCAGGCGCGTCCTCGAGCACGCCGCGCAGCCGCAGCCATTCGAGCAGCGTGACGACGGCGATCGCGGCGACGACGTCGGTGAGGAGATCGGCGATGTCCGCGGAGCGGCCGGGGAGATAGAGCTGGCGCCATTCGTCGAGTACGCCGACGAGGCTGACCGCGAGGATCACGCGCAGCGGCTGGCGGGGCGAGGCGCCGAGGCCGAGCAGGCCGGCCATCGCGCCGAAGGCGACGAAGTGGGCGAGCCGGTCCCAGGGTTCGGGAAACAGGTTGACGGCGATGGGCTGCGCGCCGAGATAGAACAGCAGGAACACCATGATGACGACGGTGGCGAGGCAGAGGCGGCGCAGCAGCGGAGAGATGACGATCGTCATGGAATGCCCCTCACGCGCGCTCGTAGACGTCGTGCAGGCGCACGATGTCGTCTTCGCCGAGATACGAACCCGACTGCGTCTCGATCACCTCGAGCGGAATCTTGCCGGGGTTCTCGAGGCGGTGGGTGACGCCCATCGGGATATAGGTCGACTGGTTCTCGCCCAGCAGCATGGTGGCATCGCCGCAGACGACCCGCGCCGTGCCGCGCACCACCACCCAGTGCTCGGCGCGATGATGGTGCAGCTGCAGCGAGAGCTGGCCGCCGGGGTTGACGGTGATGCGCTTGACGCGGAAGCGCTCGCCGGCGTCGATGTCCTCGTAGTGTCCCCAGGGGCGCGTGACGCGGTGCGGCGCGCGGCATTCGTCGCGGTCCTGCATGCGCAGCAGCTCCACCGCATCCTTGACGTCCTGCGCGGCGTCGCGCGTGGCCACCAGCAGGGCGTCGTCGGTCTCGACCACCACCATGTCGCGCAGGCCGACGCCGACGACCACCCGCCGCGTCGAATGCAGGTAGCTGTCCTCGACGTTGATGAGCTGCACGTCGCCGTGCGTGACGTTGCCTTGCTCGTCCTTGTCGGCGTGTTCCCACAGCGCATGCCAGGAGCCGATGTCGGACCACTCGAAGGAGGCGGCCACCATGGCGGCGGCATCGGTCTTCTCCAGCACCGCGCGGTCGATCGACGTCGCGGCGCAGCGCGCGAAGGCGGCGGCGTCGAGCGTGAGGCAGCCGTGCCGCTGCGTCAGCGTGGCGGCCGCAGCGTGGCAGGCGGCGGCGAGTTCGGGCTCGTAGCGCTCGAGCTCGGCGAGGAACTGCGCGGCGCCGAACAGGAAGACGCCGCTGTTCCAGTGATGCCGGCCGCTCTCGACCAGGCGCCAGGCGATCTGCAGCTCGGGCTTCTCGACGAAGCGCGCCACGCGATGGCAGCCGTCGATGCCGTCCAGGGCTTCGCCGCGCTCGATGTAGCCGTAGCCGGTCTCGGCGCGGCTCGGCGTCAGGCCGAACACCACCAGCTTGCCGGCGTTCAGCGCTGCCTCGCCCTGGCGCACGGCGTCGGCGAAGGCGCCGGGATCGGGAATGTCGTGGTCGGCGGGCAGCACCAGCAGGGCGGCCTCGGCATCGTCGCGCAGCAGGCGGATCGCCGCGATCGCGACGGCGGGCGCCGTGCCGCGGCCGCAGGGCTCGAGCAGGATCTCTTGGCCGTAGGCGTCCATCGCGCGCAACTGGTCCTCGACCGCGTAGCGGTGCTCGGCGTTGGCGACGATCAGCGCCGGGCGCGCCGTCGCCAGCTTTTCCAGGCGCCGCAGCGTGGCCTCGAACGGCGTCGCGCCGCGCAGCAGCGGCAGGAACTGCTTGGGGCTGGCGTCGCGCGACAGCGGCCACAGGCGCGTGCCGATGCCGCCGCAGAGGACGACGGGATGGATGTTCATGGGCGATCCTCGCGAGAAAATGAAGGGCCGCCCCGAGTTTTCTCGGTCCCTTGAGGGGTGAAATTCGCGTAGCGGATTTCCGGGGTGGGCTCAGTACGCATTCTGTTTTTGCAGCACGACGAAGACGGTCTTGACGACGATGCGCAGGTCGAGCCACAGCGACCAGTTGCGCAGGTAGGCGAGGTCGTAGTCGAGGCGGGCCTGCATGCGGTCGAGCGTGGCGGTCTCGCCGCGGTGGCCGTTGACCTGCGCCCAGCCGGTGATGCCCGGCTTGACCTTGTGGCGCAGCATGTAGCCGCTGATCAGCTTGCGGTACATCTCGTTGTGCGCGACGGCGTGCGGGCGCGGGCCGACGACGCTCATGCATCCCTGCAGCACGTTGATGAACTGCGGCAGCTCGTCGAGCGAGGTGCGCCGCAGGAAGGCGCCGAGCTTCGTCACGCGCGGGTCGTCGCGCGTCGCCTGCCGGATCTCGCCGCCGTCCTCGCACACCGTCATGGTGCGGAACTTGTAGACCACGATCTCGGCGCCGTCGAGGCCGTAGCGGCGCTGCTTGAACAGCACCGGGCCGGGCGACGAGCGCTTGATGGCGACGGCGATGGCCAGCATGACGGGCGCGATCAGCAGCAGGATGGCGCTCGCCAGCACCAGGTCGCTGGCGCGCTTGACGACGCCGTTGATGCCGGTGAACGGCGTCTCGCAGACCGCCAGCACGGGGATGCCGCCGATCGTGTCCATGCGCGCCTGGATCAGGTCGAACAGGAAGATGTCGGGCACGAAGTAGATCGAGGCGGTGGTGTCGCGCAGGTCGTCGAGCAGCTTGCGGATGCGCGGCTGCGCCGTCATCGGCAGGTTGATGTAGATGATGCCGACGTGATGCGCGCGGGCGTAGTCGGCGAGCTGGTCGAGCCCGCCGAGGCGGCCGTCGGTGCCGTCGAGGCCGATGCGCGACGGCGCGCGGTCGTCGAAATAGCCGGCGACGCGGATGCCCAGCTGCGGCGCCTGCCCGATGTCCTGCGCCAGGCGCCGCGCCATCTCGCCGCCGCCGGCGACGACGGCGATGCGCTGCGCGCCCTCGGCCGCCAGCAGCCGGGCGACCAGCACCGGCACCAGCGCGTGCGCGGCGACCAGCGCCGCCGGCGTGGCGAGGATCCAGGCGGAGATCACGCGCCGGTCGAAGGCGCCGAGCGTGCGCGTGGCCCAGCCGAGCAGCAGCAGCAGGGCGACGACGATCGTCCATAGCGTGAGGACGTCCACCGCCAGCGCGAGCCGGTCGCCGTTGCGCTGCGGCGGGCGGGCCGGGAAGGTCAGCGAGAAGGCGAGCAGCGCCAGCATCGCGTAGGCCGGGTCGAGCGCGACGCCGAAGGCCCGGCAGAGGGCGAGCAGCGAGGCGACGGCGACGAGCGGCGTCGTCGCCCGCTGGATCACCGCCGCCGTATTCGGCGGGCTGATCGGAAGTCCCTGCCAGGGTTGGTTTGCGCTGAGCATCGAACGGCCTGAAAATGCGCGGCGGCGATCGCCGCAATCGGGGCCGCGGCATGCCGCTGTCCCGTCGAGGCGACTTTAGGAGCGGCGGCTGGCGAAGTTGATGAATGGCCGTCCCCGTTCCGCTAGCTCGTTCGGCTTAGCCGCTGCTGCCAGCGGGCCTATCGCGCAGTGCGGGGCGGTGGGCCGCGCCGCGGCGAGTGCGCTTCACATCCATTTCACACGCGCTTGCTATTCATGCGCCGATGCCAATCGTCGGAGACGGATGATGGAAGCGAACGACACCACCAAAATGCCCGAGTCCTTCCGGGCGGTCCCGCCGGGTTGCGTCGACGCCTGCCTGCCGGGACCGCCGGACGGCGGGCCGCTCGACGCCGCGGAGCTCGAGGCCGTCGTCCTCAACATGGAGGCCTCGCTGCGCGTGTACACGAAGCACCACTTCTTCGGCTGGACGCAGGGGCTGCTGCAGAACCTGGTGCCGCACGAAGCGCTGATCTGCACGCTGCGCGCCGGCGAAGGCCGGACGGCCCTGGTGGAGGCCTTTTCGACGGCGGCCGGCGACGCCGAGCCGCTCGACCGTCTCTACGGCCAGGAGCCGGCCTTCGGCGACCGGCTGGTCAAGGAATGGGAGGACAAGCTGTACCAGCCGCTGCTGCGCGACGTCGCCGAGCCGGCGGCGGGCGAAAGCCCCTTGTCGCGCGAACTGTCGCGCATCGGCGCGACGCGCCTCATCGCCCACGGCACGCATGACACCGGCGGCAGGATGGCGAGCTTCTTCCTCTTCGCCGGTGCGGCGAACGACGAGAATCCGCGGCGCGCGCGGCTGGTCGAGATCCTCGTGCCTTTCCTGCACGCCGCCTGGGTGCGCACCAAGATCAGCCTCGCGGGCGAAGCCGGCGCCGGCGGCGACGTGCACGCGGCTGCGCGCGAGCTGCTGACCGAGCGCGAGCGCGAAGTCCTCAAATGGGTCTATCTGGGCAAGAGCAACATCGAGATCGGGCTGATCCTAGGCATCAGCCCGCTGACCGTGAAGAACCACGTGCAGGAGATCCTGCGCCGGCTCAACGTGCAGAACCGCGCGCAGGCCGTCGGCAAGGCCTTCAGCCTGCACATCCTGTCGTGCTGACGGCCGCATATGTCCATGACGCCGACAAGGGATGAAGATACAATATTCGCGGCATAATGCGCGCTGTCAAAAGGCGCGCACCGCGCCGCAAACCATACCGACAGGGAGCATCATGGATCGGAACCTGCATCGAAGGGGGCACGCCCGCCCCGATACGAAGCTGCGCGCGGCGGCGGTCGCCGTCGCGCTGCTCGGAGCGGCGTCGAGCGCCGCGGCCTTCTACGACGACCGGCTGCAGGTCTTCGTCGGCGAGAACGTGACGCGCGACAGCAACATCTTCCGCCTCGGCGACGGCAACGCGACGGTGCCCGACAAGGGCGACACCTTTCGCTCCACCACCGTCGGTTTCAACGTCGACGCGCCGGTGAGCCGGCAGCGCTTCCAGTTCGGCGCCGACGTGAGCCAGGTGCGCTACAACCGCTTCAAGTCGCTCGATCGCATCGAGCACAACGGACGGCTGAACTGGCTGTGGCAGGCCGGCGACCAGTGGAGCGGCAACCTCGGCTACACGGAAACCAAGGGGCTGGCGTCGTTCGTCAACTTCACCGGCCTCAACGCCGCCAATCCGCTGCGCACGCAGATATTCTCCGGCAGCGCAAATTACCTGCTGACGCCCAGCTGGCAGATGCAGGCGATCGCTTCGGAGCAGCGCCTGCGCAACGGCTTGGACGCGCGCAAGATCCAGGACGTCGACGTCACCACCCTGCAGCTCGGCGCCAACTACATCTCGGCGGCCAACAACCGCATCGGCGCGCTGGTGCGCCAGGACGAAGGCCGCTACCCGAATCCGCAGAGCGCCGGCGGCACGCTGTTCACCAACAACTATTCGCAGCGCGGCATCGGCGCGACGACGGACTGGAGCATCACCGCAAAGTCGCACGTGGCGGCGCAGGCCCTGTACGTCCGGCGCGACTACGAAAACTTCTCCGGCCGCGATTACAGCGGCTTCACCTGGCGCGCCGCCTACGATTGGCTGGCGACCGCGAAGACGTCGCTGAGCCTGGTGGCGCAGCAAGACATCAGTTCCACGGAGGACTTGCAGACCGCCTTCGTGCTGGTGAAGGGCATCGCCGCGACGCCGAGCTACGCGATCAGCGAAAAGCTGCGCCTGTCGGGCACGCTGTCGTCGAACATCCGCGACTATCGCGGCGACGCCGGCCTGGGGACCTCGCTGTTCGCCGGTCGCGAAGATCGTCTGCATGCCGGCGTGATTTCGCTGTCCTACCTGCCGCTGCGTTCGGTGACGGTGCTGCTTTCGGCGCAGCGCGAGAAGCGCACGTCGAACATGGCAGGACTCGACTACACCGCCAACGTCGTCAACGTCAGCGGCCGGCTGACCTTCTGAAGCCGCGGCGCGGCCCGTCCCCGGGCCGCGCCGCGCCGGTGCGCCGAACGGACTAGGGCGCGCCGCGGGACCGTCCATTCGGGTTAATGCCGCGGGACTAGGCTAGCGCCAACGGCTCAGACGGCGGTGAATTCCATCCGCCGAGCCTCGAGTGGCGAGTGATCCCGACATGGAAATCAGCGCGTTCCGACCGACCCGGACCCTGACGGCCGAACTGCCTGAGGCGCCGGCGCCGCGCTCCAATCCGCTGTCGTCCCGGGCGCGGCACGACCCGTTGCGGGCCCGCCCGATCTCTCCGCTGCGCATCGGCCTGGCCGTCTCGGCCGTGCTGATGCTGCAGTTCGCCGCCACCGTCGGCTGGCTGGCGCTCGGCGCGGCGCCGGAGGCATGGCCGGCGCTGCTGCTGCGCGCCGCCGCGCTGGCGCTGCTCGGCTACGCCATCGCGCTGTGCGCGGGCATCGCCGCGGCGCGCCAGCGGCACCTGCAGCTGCTGGCGGCGACGGCGGTCGACCGCGAGCGCCGCAAGATCTCGCTGGATCTCCACGACGGCGCGCTGCAGCCCTACCTCGGCCTCAAGCTCGGCCTGGAAGCGCTGCGCCGCAAGGTCGAGCCGGGCAATGCCCTGACGCGCGACATCGACGAGCTCTACCGCATGACGCAGGAGAGCATCGCCGAGCTGCGCGGCTACGTGCGCGTGCTCGGCGGCCGCCCGCGCAGGCGCGCCGGCGACCTGGCGTCGGCGCTGCGCCGGCAGATCGGCCGCTTCGAAGCGTTCTACGGCCTCAAGGTCGACCTCACGCTGTCGTGCGCGGACGCGCCCGGCGAATGGCTGGCGGAGGAGATCGCGCAGATGGTGGCCGAGAGCCTGAGCAACATCGGACGGCATACGGCGGCGCGGCGCGTCGCCGTCGCCCTCGCCACGGCGGAGCGCGAGCTGGTCCTGCGCATCGTCGACGACGGCGGCGGGCGCGAAGCAGCCTGGCGGTCGTTCACGCCGGTTTCGCTGACCCTGCGCGCCAACCGTCTCGGCGGGCGCGTCGAAGTGGCGCCGCACGCCGACGGCGGCACCGAAGTCCGCATCGCCATCCCGCTCTAGCCGGCCATGCATCCGACATCGGGCGAACGGGCGATCGGCGTCTTCCTGGTGGACGATCACCGCTGCGTGCTCTGGGGGCTCGAAAAGCTCGTCTCCGGCGAGCAGCCGCGCATGCGCGTGGCGGGCAAGGCCAGCAGCGGCCATGAGGCGCGCGCCGGCATCGCCGCGGCGAAGCCGGACGTGGTGCTGCTCGATCT
>DAIDAU010000352.1 GCA_027310465.1 Rhodocyclaceae bacterium | reverse complement strand
GGGCAGAACCAGGCAATCCAGTTTCCCATCGCGTCCGCATATGCGCAGACGGAAGCGGCAGACCTGATGGTGCGCAAGGCCACAGCATTGTTCGACGCCGGCATGCCGTGCGGCACTGAGGCGAATCTTGCGAAGCTCCTTGCGTCGGAAGCGAGCTGGAACGCAGCCGAAGCATGCCTGCAGACGTTCGGCGGCTTCGGCTTCGCGCGCGAATACGACATCGAGCGCAAGTGGCGCGAGACGCGGCTCTTCAGGACTGCGCCGATCTCCACCAACATGGTGCTCGCCTACATCGGCCAGAACGTGCTCGGCATGCCGCGCTCGTATTGAACGTAACCATGGTTTCGATCGCGCAATTAGAACCTCAGTCCGCCGAGCAGCGTATCGGCCTCATGGTCCCGTCGTCTAACACCGGCATCGAGGCCGACTTCGTGCGATCGCTCCCGCGCGACATCACCATACATACCGCACGCCTGCCGTTGTTCCACAGCGTCGAGCCCGCGGCGATCGAGCTCATGTCGCGCGACATCGAGAACGCGAGCCGACTGCTGGCGACGGCGTCGGTCAATCTGCTGTTCGTAGGCGCGACGGTGCCGAGCCTGCTCGGCGGCCTCGGCCACGACACGCGCATGATCGAGCGCATACGCGAGTTGACGGGCATACGCGCGACGACCACCTCGACGGCCGTGATCGACGCACTGGGCGCGCTCGGCATTCGCAGGCTGGTATTGGGAACGCCATTCATCGAGTGCATGAACGTTCCCATCGTCGAATTCCTCGAAGCGAGTGGATTTAGGGTGCTGGCCTGGAAAGGCCTGGGGCTTTCGGACAACGTCGAGATCGGACGCTTGCCGCCCGCGTCTGCGTATGAGCTCGCCCGCAAGCTCGACCGTCCGGAAGCTGAAGCTTTTCTCTTCGTCTGCACGAACTGGCGCGTGCTGCCCGCCATCGCCCGAATTGAATCGGACTTCGGAAAGGCGGTCGTCACATCGAATCAGGCAAGCCTGCGCAGTGCCTTGCACGCTCTGGGCCGACCCGCGCGGCTCTCAGAATGTGGGCGCCTGCTGGCCGATAGCTAAATGTCTCGAGCGGCCATCACGCATTGCATACGCATGATCGACTACCTCGCAAGTCATCCCGGGAGCTCGACAGTCGACGACGCAGCCCATTTCCTGCGCGTTTCGCCTGCAAGGGCGCGCAGTGTGCTGGAGACGCTAGCGGAGCGCGGCTACGCACGAAAAGGACGGTGCCCCGGACACTATCGGCTCACGATAAAGCTCGCGAAGCTCGGGCTCGCATATCAGGCGCACAGCACGACCTCGGACATTGTTCAGGTGATACTCGACCGCCTCGCGATACAGACGGGCGAGCTCGTGCGCTTGGCTCTGGCCGAAGGCGATCGCTTGATCTGGGTGGCAAGAGCGCAGGGAAGCCGCTCGGGTCTGCGCTTCGACGCGGAAACCGGGCGTGACGTGGCGCTCGCCAGCACGGCAGGAGGCAAGGCGTGGCTGGCAGGCTTTCCGAGCGAGCGGGCCGTAAAGCTCGTGCTCGCCCAGGGCTTCGCAGGGAAAAACGAATTTGGCCCACGTGCGATCCGCAGCGTCGAGCGGCTTACGCGCGAATTGCAAACGACGGCCGAGCGGGGTTATGCGACAGGCCATGACGAATACATGCTCGGAATCTCGGCGATCGCAGCCGCGATCCGGGGCCAATCGCCGACGGACGCGCCGCTCGGTGCGGTAAGTATCGCAGGTCCGTCGACGCGCTTGACAAGCGAGAAGCTCGAGTCTTTCAGGAACGCGTTGCTCGAGGCGATCGGCGAGCTGTCGGCATTGCAGCCGGTGCTGAGCGACAGCTCGAGCGAACTGATACGCCGCGCTACGCGGTGAACTCAAGAGGGGGATACAAATGAACATAATGATCAAGCAGTTTGTTGCGGTTGTGTGGGCTGCGGCCCTGGCGTTCGGCAGTATGCCGGCATGGCCGCAGGCTTTCCCGGAGAAGCCGATACGGCTCGTGGTGCCGTATCCGCCGGGCGGCACCGTGGATATACTGGCGCGCGCCATCAGCGAAGGCCTAGCGCCGATCGTCAAGCAGCCAGTGATCGTCGACAACCGGCCCGGCGCCGGCGGCACCGTGGCCGCCGCCTATGTCGCGAAGGCTGCGCCCGACGGCTATACGCTGTTGGTGAGCGACGTTGGTCCGCTCGCCATCGCGCGGAGCGCATACCGGAATCTCTCGTACGACACGCTCAAGGATTTTGCTCCGGTTACGATCGGCACGGTGAGCTCGCTGGTTCTCGCCGTTCATCCCTCGCTCGGCGTGAAATCGGTGAAGGACTTCATCGCGCTCGCGAAAGCGCGGCCCGACCAGATCAATTTCGCTTCGTCAGGCGTAGGCAGCGTGATGCATCTCGCCGGCGAGCTTTTCAACATGATGGCCGGGGTGAACCTCGCTCACGTGCCATACAAGGGCGGCGCCGGAGTACTGACGGCTCTGGTTGGCGGGGAAGTCGCGGTGAGTTTCAGCGCGCTGCCGACGACGCTCCCATTCGCGAGGAGCGGGAAAATCAAAATCCTGGGCATTACGATGGATAAGCGCTCTCAGCTCGCGCCGGACCTCGTCACGATCAGCGAAGCCGGTGTGTCCGGTTACAACGTCACGGTCTGGCAGGGGGTGGTAGCGCCGGCCAATACCTCTAAAGAGATTGTCTCGCGCTTGAATGCGGCCATCATCGAAGCGCTCAAAAAACCGGAGATACGCGCCGGCCTCACGCGCCAGGGCTTCGAGGTCGTGTGGAAC
>DAIDAU010000343.1 GCA_027310465.1 Rhodocyclaceae bacterium | reverse complement strand
GGCCTCGCCGGCGGCGCGGCGCCCCCGGCTGTCGCGGCGCACGTCCGCTCGCAGATGTACGACCCGCGCTACGCGAGCTACGCCTGACCCGGGCGCGCCGCCCCGGGAGCTCGCTGGGCTGCCGTTGCTTTTTCCCGCCCCCGACTCGGCGGCGTCCTTGACCCGGCAGTAATATTTCGATATTATTGGAAATGTGGAAACGATTCAGGCCATCGAAGCGCTCGCGGCGCTCGCCCAGGAAACGCGCCTGAAGGTGTTCCGCCTGCTGGTGAAGGCGGGGCCCGAAGGGATGGCGGCGGGACGCATCGGCGAGGCGCTCGACCTGCCGCCCGCGACGCTTTCGTTTCACCTCGCCCAGCTCGCGCACGCGGGCCTGGCGCGCGGCCGCCAGGAAGGGCGCTTCGTCATCTACAGCGCGGACTTCCAGAACATGGACCGGCTCGTCGGCTATCTCACCGAGAACTGCTGCGGCGGTCGTTCCTGTCGGCCAGGAGACCGGCAGGAAGCGCCCGCCCGCGCGCGTCGCCGCGCATGAAGCCGTTCAACGTGCTGTTCCTTTGCACCGGCAACTCGGCGCGCTCGATCATGGCCGAAGCGTACCTGAACTCCGCTGGCAAGGGACGCTTCGCCGCCTACAGCGCGGGCAGCCATCCGGCAGGCAAGGTGAATCCCTTCGCGCTCGAGCTGCTCGAGAAGAACCGCATCGCGACCGGCGGACTGCGCTCGAAGAGCTGGGACAAATTCGCGCGCGCCGGCGCGCCCAGGCTCGATTTCGTGTTCACCGTGTGCGACAACGCGGCAGGCGAGGTATGCCCGATCTGGCCGGGACAGCCGATGACCGCGCATTGGGGCATCCAGGATCCGGCCGCGGTACAAGGCCGGGAGGAGGAGAAGCGCAGGGCCTTCCTCAATGCCTTCACCGAGCTCACGACCCGCATCAACCTCTTCCTGAGCCTGCCGCTCGACAAGCTCGACCGGCTGGTGCTGAAGAAAAAGCTGGAGGAGATCGGCAGAGCATGACCGCTCCTTCGGTGGCCCTGACGTGCTGGTTGCCCTGCTGATTTTTCTTGCCACACTTGTGCTGGTGGTCTGGCAGCCCCGCGGGCTCGGCATTGGCTGGAGCGCCCTCGGCGGGGCGGCGGTGGCGCTGCTGGCCGGCGTCGTCCAGCCGGGCGACGTGCCTGTCGTCTGGGGCATCGTCTGGAATGCGACCTTCGCCTTCGTGGCGGTGATCATCATCTCGCTCCTGCTCGACGAGGCGGGCTTTTTCGAGTGGGCGGCGCTGCACGTGGCCAACTGGGGCCGGGGTCATGGGCGAGGACTGTTCGCGCTGATCATCGTGCTCGGCGCCGCCATCGCCGCGGTCTTTGCCAACGACGGCGCCGCGCTGATCCTGACGCCCATCGTGATGGAGATGTTGCTCGCGCTGGGCTTCGGCCCCGCGGCGAGCCTGGCCTTCGTCATGGCGACCGGCTTCGTGGCCGACGCCACCAGCCTGCCGCTGGTCGTCTCCAACCTCGTCAACATCGTCTCGGCCGATTTCTTCCGGATCGGCTTCGCCGGCTACGCCCGCGTGATGGTCCCGGTCAATGTGGCGGCGCTGCTGGCGAGCCTCGCGACGCTCTCCCTCTACTTCCGGCGCAGCATCCCCGCCCGCTACGAGCGTGAAGCGCTGCGGCGGCCCGACGAGGCGATCACGGATCGGCTGACCTTCCGGGCGGGCTGGCTGGTGCTGGCGGCCCTGCTCGCGGGTTACTTCGGGGCCGAGCCGCTGGGGGTGCCGGTCTCGGCAATTGCCGGGCTTGGTGCGCTCGCGCTCATCGCGGTTGCCGGCCGCTGGTGGCGGATCGGGTCGCTGCGCCCCGCGGGGGGCATTCGGGCCGCGGACGCGCCGGTCATCCCCGTTTGGCGCGTAGTGCGCGATGCGCCGTGGCAGATCGTGCTCTTCAGCCTTGGCATGTACCTGGTGGTCTATGGTCTGCGCAACCAGGGTCTCACAGCGGAGATCGCCCGGTTGCTCGACTGGCTGGCGCAGCAAGGCGTGCTCGTCGCTGCCCTGGGCACGGGCTTCCTGGCCGCGGGCCTCTCCTCGGTGATGAACAACATGCCCACCGTGATGGTGGTGGCCCTCTCGATCGACGGCAGCACAGCCCAGGGGCTGGCGAAAGACGCGATGGTCTACGCCAATGTCATCGGCTCAGACCTGGGTCCGAAGATCACGCCGATCGGCAGCCTGGCGACGCTCCTGTGGCTGCACGTGCTCAAACGCAAGGGCACCCTCGTGGGCTGGGGCACCTACTTTCGCATCGGGATCGTCCTCACGCTGCCGGTGCTCACGGCGACCCTGCTGGCGTTGTCCGCCTGGCTGCTGGTGCTGGGGTAGCGAGGCGGCGCCCCGGCCCCATGACGTTGATATGGTTTGAGCTTGTCAAGAGTGAGAGGGCTTTCTGCCTGCACGGCATGGTCGTGGGGAAGCGAACCCGATAGGGGACGCGGCGGGCCTCACCGCGTACCGATGTGTCTTTCC
Source organism: Rhodocyclaceae bacterium (assembly GCA_027310465.1). Classification (GTDB taxonomy): domain Bacteria; phylum Pseudomonadota; class Gammaproteobacteria; order Burkholderiales; family Rhodocyclaceae; genus Nitricoxidireducens. The sequence goes on along the minus strand of DAIDAU010000343.1, from coordinate 7,049 downwards.
GGAATGCACGGCAAGCCGCGTCATGAAACGCATCCTGTTTCTTTGCGTCGCCAATTCAGCGCGCAGCCAGATGGCCGAGGGGTTCGCCCGGCTGAATAGGCGGCGGTTGCTGATCCTTCATTTACAGAGCATGAGCAGGAAATCAACCATGACGCGCAGCTTACTCGGCACGTGCCGCGTGGGCGGATAAACGATGCTCAGGGAGCGTCCCTCGACCGCGTAGGGCTCAAGCAGCGGCCGCAGCGTTCCGGCTTCGACATCGTGCCTGAAGGTCCACCAGTTCGATTGCGCGATGCCGAGTCCGAGCAACGCCGCTTCGCGTATTGCCTCGCCGCCGGTAACCACGAGGTGGCCCTGAACCGATACCTCAATCAGACGACCCCGCTTGCGGAACGGCCAGATCGGACCATAGTTGCTGATGATGCAGTTGTGGCTGGTCAGATTCTCCGGTACTTTCGGCTCGCCGTAGCGCTTGAGGTAGGCTGGCGATGCTGCGGTAATTCGCGGTCCACGGTTCAGTAGGCGTGTATGGTAGTTGGAATCGTGAAGTTCTCCCACCTGGACGGCGACATCCACGCCGCGTTCGATCAGATTGACCGGGCGATCATCGAAACTGAGATCCAGGATAATGTTGGGATAGCGCTCGTTGAACTCCGCAACCCGTGGCAGGAAGGTCAAACGGCCGAACATCGCCGGCATCACCATCCGCAACCTCCCTCTGGGCGTCTCGCGGGCGCTCTTGACCGAGAATTCCGCGTCCTCGATGTCGTCGAGTATGCGCTGGCATCGCACAAGGAACTCCCGTCCATCGTCGTTGAGCGCCAGCTTGCGCGTGCTGCGCACCAGCAACTGTACCCCCAGATCCTCTTCGAGGCGGGTGACGGCTTTGGCCACCGCCGAAACCGAAACGCCGAGCTTCGCCGCCGCCGCGGTAAAGCTGCCGCTTTCCGCGACCCGGACGAATGCAAGCATCATTAGGAGCTTGTTCATGGCGGCCCGATTATAGAAGAAATGGATAGAGAGTTTTTACCATTCTGTCTATTCTCTCCACTACAAGCCATTGATTAAGATTACCTGGACTCAGCAAGTATGGCCGGCTACTGAACGGACTGATTAGCCGTGGTTTTTGTCGGGGAGGCGAGGCCATGCGAATGGTGTTTTTCTTTCAAGGGAGGGCGTGCATAACTGCGTGTTGTGCCGCGGCTTCAGTACTGAGCTCAGTCGCCACTTCCGCAGGAGCCGCTGTCGCGCAGCCATATCCAGCCAAGCCAATTCGGATCGTGGTCATGAATGGGCCAGGCTCCGGTCCGGATATCGTCTCACGCGTGATCGGGAGCAAGCTCACGGAAGCTTGGGGACAGCAGGTGGTCGTAGACAACAGAGCGGGCGCAAACGGCATCATAGGTGCAGAGATCGGGGCGAGAGCGGCGTCCGATGGTTACACGTTGCTCATGGTCACATCACAAGCCGCGATCGTCTCCGCGTTGTATGAAAAGCTCAACTACGATTTGGTGAAGGATTTTTCACCGGTCAGCCTGCTCGCTTCGACGCCGTTTGTCATGGTCGTCCATCCGTCGGTTCCGGCGACGTCGATCAAGGAGTTGGTTGCGCTCGCAAAAGCAAAGCCCGGACAGCTCCGTTATGGTTCAACGGGTGCCGGTTCGCCTTCGCACCTGGCTACCGAGATTTTCAAGTCCATGACCGGCGTTGACCTCTTTCATGTTCCGTACAAAGCGGTGAGCCCGGCGCTGACTGCGACGATCGCCGGTCAAGTCGATCTCACGGTCCAAGTCGTGCCTTCGGTGATGCCGATGGTAAAGGCGGGAAAATTACGAGCGCTGGGTGTCACCAGCTTGAAACGTACTCCACTAGCTCCCGATTTGCCGACGATTTCTGATTACGTTGCGAGCTACCAAGTGATGGGATGGTACGGATTGGTTGCGCCGGCCGGAACGCGAGCCGAAATAATCTCCAAGCTCAATGCCAAACTGGTTGAAGTCTTGAAGACCGCGGAATTCCGGGAACGTTTGTCGAGCCTCGGGGCGGAGCCACTTGGCACTACGCCACAGGAGTTTGCCGCGCACATCCCGGCGGAGGTGGAGAAAATGCGAAAAGCGGTCAAGGCAGCAGGCGTGCGCCTGGACATGTAGCGAACGCCGTGAGGCGTGGGGCGCAAATCACGCCTGTTCGCGCAAAGGCTGAACCGCGCGGGGATGGCGACGATTCATAGAGCTTCCCAGATGCAAGACTCGGCAAATGAAACCTTTTCGAGGGATATTAACCTTGCAGTCGTCGGTGATATCGAGATTAACCGCAAGGATCCGGAAAGAGTTTTTGACAAGGTCATCGGTGATCTGCGAAAGGCGGATATCCGCTTTGGCGGGTTGGAGGCCGCGCTTTCGGAGAAGGGCTCTCCCGTCCAGGGAAAGATCATAATGCGCCACAGCCCCGAAATGGTCACCGGATATCTCGCAGGCGGGTTCGACGTTTTGGCCTTCGCCAGTAATCACTGTCTGGATTACGGTATCGAACCCTTCCTGGACACGCTGGAACTTTTGGACCGGCATGAGATCCGGTATGTCGGAGCAGGAAGAAACATCGAGGAAGCGAGAAAGCCGGCCATCATCGAGAAAAAAGGGACACGGGTCGGTTTTCTCTCCTATCTCCTGGAGCTTCCCTTGGGTTGGGGCGCGCATCCCATAAAGCCTGGCGTTGCGCCTATCCGCCAGGACGCCCTGTATGGGCCTCCTTACGTTAACGAAGAGGATCTGGAGGCCATGGTTCTGGACATCGGGAAGACGAGGGCCAGTGTCGATGTGCTCATTGCCTCCTATCATTGGGGAGCGAGTCAAAGCCGGACGTTGACGCTTTCCCAGAAAGCCATTGCTCATGCGGCGATCGATGCCGGCGCTGATCTCATCATCGGACGCCATCCTCACATCCTGCAGGGAATCGAAGTCTATAAAGGTAAGGCGATTTTCTATGCCTTGGGGAATTTTGTTCTGGACCATGCCCACCCAATGTTTTTGCCAACTGTGAAGGAATCAATCCTGGTGCAATGCCTCATTCACGACAAGGCGATCCGCCGGTTGTCATTCTCTCCGGTTCTTCTGGGCGATGATGGAAGACCTGAGGTTTTGAAGGAAACGAATAGCAGATTCAAAACCATTTTCGACACCTTGCAAATGCTTTCAGAAAAGCTCAACACCAAGCTACAGTTGTCCGGGCATGAAGGTCTTGTTGAGATAGATGTCCCGGGAGCGGGTGCAATCGGTAGTTCAAACTGACCATGAAAGCTGTAAGCTTGATGTTGTCCGGCGCCCGAGTGGGCGTTGCCGTGACCGTGATATCGTTCATGGCGGGACTTGATAGCAGTAACGCATGGGCGCAGGGCCGCGCCTACCCAACAAAAGCAATCAGGTTGGTCATTTCCACCACCGCTGGCAGCGGCGGTGACTTGTTTACCCGGTCCGTCGCCGAAGCGCTCACCCGGCGGCTCAATCAATCCGTCGTCGTCGACAACAGGCCCGGCGCTGGCGGCAATCTCGCTGCCGAGCTTGTAGCCAAAGCAGCACCGGACGGTTACACCATGCTGATGGGTTCGATCGCCTCGCTCGCCATCGCAGCAACTTATTACAGCGCGCTGAATTATGACGTGCGCCGAGACTTTGTGCCGATCTCGAAATCTGGCCAGATCGCCAACGGTCTTTTCGTGGGTCCCGGGGTTCCCGCCAACAACTTGGGCGAATTCACGGCGTTGGTAAGAGTGGCGCCCGGCAAGTATTCGTGCGCCTCAGCGGGCGTGGGCGGCCTGCTGCACCTCACCTGCGAGATGTACAAGAAAGCGGCGGGGCTGGAGCTTCTTCACGTGCCCTACAAAGGCACCGCGTTCTTTCTTCCGGACCTCATGATAGGACGGGTGACTTCAGCGTTTGACACCGTACCGATTTACGTGCCGCTGATCAAGACCGGCAAGATCAAGATCCTGGCCGTTACCACGCCAACGCGCTCGCCGGTGTTGCCGAACGTGCCGACGATGGCGGAAGCCGGTCTTCCAGGTGTGGTTTCCATGGGGTTGTACGGGCTGCTTGCGCCGGCACGCACGTCGAATGACACGGTGCTGCTGCTGAACCGCGAACTTAGCGTGGCGTTGAACGATGCCGCCTTGCGCGAAAAGCTGCTGGAGCAGGGCATAGAACCGGAAGCAAGCTCGTCAGAGGCGCTCAGGGATCTCATCCAGACGGAAATCGCAAAGTGGGCGCGCGTCATCAAGGACGCGGGTATCCGTCCGGAATGAAGTGGCATTGGTACATGGATAGAAACTGAACGGCGGAGTAACAAGGAATCTGGTGGGAGAAGACGATGGAGAGCGCGGGCATTGCATCTCGCAAAAACTGAAGGAGGGCCAATCATGAAAGTTGCCAACTCGTTGTTCCCGGTCGTCCTGGCCGGCGTTACTCTGGCCGTCTTGTTGATCGCCCCGCAGCTTGGCATCGGCACTGCTCGCGCGCAGGACCGCGCCTATCCTACGAAAGCCATCAAGTTCACAACGTCACTTGCGCCGGGCAGCAGTGCGGACGGTTTCGCCCGAGTGGTCGCCGAGTTTCTCACACAAAGGCTCGGTCAACCCGTCGTCGTTGATCCCAGGCCGGGCGCCGGCGGGAATCTCGCCGCCGAAATCGTAGCCAAGGCAGCACCGGACGGTTACACCTTGTTGATGAGCTCGCTCGCCTCCAATGCCATCAATGCAACTTATTACAGCAAGTTGAACTACGATTTGCGCCGGGACTTTGCCCCGATTTCCAAATTTGGCCAGATCGCCAACGGTTTTTTCGTGGGTCCCGACGTTCCCGCCAATACCTTGGGTGAATTCACGGCCCTGGCCAAAGCTGCGCCCGGCAAGTACTCATGCGCCTCGGCTGGCGTGGGCGGCCTGCTGCACCTCACCTGCGAGATGTACAAGAAAGCGGCGGGACTGCAAATTCTTCACGTACCTTACAAAGGCGCCGCATTTCTCCCGGACGTGCTGTCAGGCCGGGTCACACTGGTCTTCGACAACATTCCGGTTTACATTCCGCTCGTCAAAGCAGGCAAGATCAAGATTCTGGCTGTTACCACGCCAAGACGCTCGCCGGTGTTGCCGGACGTGCCGACGACGGCGGAAGCCGGGCTACCGGAACTGGATTCGAGAGGTCTCTTTGCCCTGCTCGCACCGGCAGGCACGCCGAATGAGATTGTGCAACTGCTCAACCGCGAGGTAGGCGCCGTGTTGAACGACAACGCCCTGCGCGAAAAGCTGGCACAGCAGGGCATAGAACCGGAAGCAAGCTCGCCAGAGGCGCTCAAGGACCTCATCCGGGCGGAAATCGCAAAGTGGGCGCGCGTCATCAAGGAGGCGGGTATCCGCGCAGAATGAAGCAATCCATGCGGCTTGAAGGGCGCGTGGCACTGGTGACGGGGGCGAGCCGGGGCATCGGCAGGAAAATCGCTTGCGCGCTTGCTCGCGAGGGCGCGGCGGTGGGGGTGCATTACCATGCGGCAGGCGATTTGGCCGCGGAGGTCGTCGCGGAGATCGCGGCGGCTGAAGGCCGTGCGCTGGCGGTCAAGGCGGACGTGCGTGATCGTCATGAGGTGGCCGCAATGGTCGCCGACATCACGGACGCGTTCGGGCCGGTTGATATTCTCGTCAACAATGCGCGCCAGCTAGGTGAGAAGAAGAAATTCCTGGACCTCGATTGGGCAGATTACGAGCCCCAGATCGACATCATCTTGAAAGGGGCTTTCCATTGTTGCCAGGCTGTTCTGCCGTCGATGATCGGCCGCGGGAAAGGCGGGCGGATCATCAATATGCTCTCAACGGCCACCGAGACGCCAAACTGGCGCTGGCATGCGTACGGCGCGGGAAAGGGTGCGCTCGCGCAGTTTACACGCCATCTCGCGGCCGAAATGGGGCCGCACAATATTACGGTCAACATGGTCTCGCCCGGCTACACGCCGACAAAACGCATAACGACGCACAGCGACGAGTTCCTGCGGGATTATCTCGCTCATACGCCGATGGGACGTTTCGGGCGCGCTGAGGAGGTCGCGGATGCCGTCGTCTTTCTGGCGAGCGACGAGGCGAGCTTCATCACGGGTGCGACCCTATCGGTCAGTGGTGGCAAGGTGATGAATTAATGAGCGTCGCAAAAATGCTGACGACGCTCATCCCTCACCCCCGCCCCTCTCCCGAGGGGAGAGGGGAGATTCGAGGTGCAAATACCTCGTCAGGCATTTGCACGAGGACCGATAGAACCTGCCGCGCGTGGGCCGGGAATTCAGAAACGGGAGAGGAAGAGACGTGGAATTTACATTGAAAGAGCGCGACCGCAGATACAGGGCCGTTCGTTCAGAAATGGAAAAGGAAGGGCTGGATGCGCTGATCGTTTACGGGATCACGGGGGTCGGCGGGCGGTGGAACGGAAACTTCGTTTATCTTGCGGACCGATGTCTGTTCTACGCCGATGCATTGTTGTATTTCCCGCTCGACGAGGACCCCGCCATCTTCATTTCCGGTGAAAACCAGTATCTCGAGGCTGCGCGAACACGGTGGATTGACGGCATCCATATGACGCGGCAGCCGGCCACTGATTTGTGCGCGTATGTGAGCTCGCGCAAATCGGCAGGAGGAAGGATCGGCGTGTCGAGCTTTGCCGGTCTGCCGGCCGCGATTGCCGAGCAGCTTCGGCTGCGACTGCCGAACGCGGAATTTGCGGAAGCGTCTGAAGTGGTCTTCGCCGCGAGGGAGATCAAGAGCGATGAGGAACTTCTGGTCGCCCGTCACGGCGCCACGGTGGGCGACGCCGGGATGCGGCGTTCGCTCGAGGTGCTCCGCCCCGGTGTCACCGAGTTCGAATGGAGAGCGGAACTGGAAAGGGTCATGACCGCAGGCGGAGCGGACGGCGGTTTCAATATGCTCGGCGCGGGCCGCGCGGAAGGCGAGGACGATGCCTTCCGGGGCTTTGTCGTTCCGCCGACCGGACGGAAATTCCGTAAGGGCGATCTCGTGC
>DAIDAU010000331.1 GCA_027310465.1 Rhodocyclaceae bacterium | reverse complement strand
TTCCCGCATTGGGCGATGAGCTCCTGGCCGCGAACGGCACGCAGGTCGTGGCAAGGGAGCACCACTGGGGCGAGAATCTGGCGCGCTACCTGATGTCGCGCGTCGGCGGCGATCCGCGTTCGGTGCCCGAATGGGAGGACGGCGACTTCGACAGCATCTACGTCGTGCGGATCTCCGATGCGGGCAACGGCAGCTCGAAGCGCGCGAGCTTCAGTCGGGAGAGCGAGGGGTTGAATGGGCTGCCGGAGGTTTGTCCCTGCAAGTAGGCGGGTGGGTTTAACCGCCGAGGGCGACGGGTGGTCGTCGCCGCTCCGTGTCCCCCGGCGGACGCCTTATCGCTCTTGTCCGCCGGGGGACACGAAGCGCAGCAGGGCACCCCGTCGGCCCGTGCGCGCTCCCAACGGCCGAGCGCTGAGACTACGAGACCGAGATCGTCTTCTTAGCCCCGCCAGCCTTCTTCGGCAACGTCAACTCCAGCACCCCATCCGCGTACTTCGCCTGCGCGCCCCCCTGATCCACATCCTGCGCCAGCGTGAAGCTGCGCGAGACGGCGCCGTAGTAGCGCTCGCTGCGCACGACCTTCTTGCCGACCGATTCTTCCTTCTCCTGCTTTACCTCGGCGCTGATCGAGACGAGGTTGCCCTCCACCGAGACTTTGATGTCCTCCTTCTTGACGCCCGGGATCTCGGCTTTCACCGTGTAGGCCTTGTCGTCCTCCTTGACGTCGAGACGCATCTGCGGCTCGATCTCGGCGCCGCGGAAGAACGGCCGCAGCGCGAAGCCGCGGAAGAAGTCGTCGGAGAACGGCTCGAAACGGGCGAGTTCCGAGAACGGATCGAAGCGGGTGATGTTTGCCATGATGGCCTCCTTTCTCAAGCCGGCAGCCGGCCGTTCATCGGCCGGCGGAAAACCTATACGGGCGGGACGCGCAGATTGAGCACCAGGAACTGGTGTCCTTCCGCGGCCATGCGCGACATCGCGATATCGACCGGGAAGCGGCGGCCGTGGACGTCGACGGCCTGGAAGCGCCGCCAGTCCCCGGACTTGCTGAGGTAGTCGACGTGCCTCGCGTTGTAGCTCGGCGACGCGTCGCTCGAAAGGAGATTCGTGACGAAGATCGATATCGGACCGCCCTCGAGATCCTGCGGCGCGCCGCCGAACATCTGCACCGCGGCGTCGCTGCAACGGACGATGATGCCGCGGCCGTCGAGCACGATTGCGCCGCTGTGGGCAAGAGAATCCATTACTGCCGTTCCATCGACCGTCGCCATGTCGTCCCCTTTTTCCGGTAGCCATGGGCGCGCCGCTCCGCCGCATCGCGGCGGCACCCTGGACACGCCTGGAACGATCTTATGTATAGACCATATGGCACGTAATACCCAAAACCCGATATTTTCTCTACCGTGCCGCCGCGCCGCGGCGCAATAGGGGAGCGCTACGGTCCGGGTCCCGGTGCGTCGGCGATGAGGCCATGGCGCATGACGTTGGCGCTGACGACGCGCGTCCATAGGAACTGCTTCAGGTAGTCGGGCCCGCCCGCCTGGATGCCGGTGCCGGAAAGGGCCGGCCCGCCGAAAGGCTGGATGCCGACGCGCGCGCCGGTGATCTTGCGGTTCAGATAGAGATTGCCGACGCGCAGCCGCTCCTGCGCCAGCGCCAGGTGGTCGGGCAGGCGCGAGTAGACGCCGCCGGTCAGCGCGTAATCGGAATCCCCGGCCATCGCCAGGGCGGTGGCGAAGTCGGGCGCCGCCAGCACGGCCAGGACGGGGGCGAAGATTTCCTCGCGCGCCAGCCGATGCTCGGGCCGTATGCCGGAGAAGATCGTCGGCGGCACGTACCAGCCGCGCTCCGGCACGCGGCCCTGCCACGCCAGCCGTCCTTCCGCGCGGCCGATGGCGATGTAGTCGAAGGCCTTGCGCTGCGCGGCCTCGTCGATCACCGGGCCGTAGAGGAAGGCCGGGTCCTCCGGCGGCCCCCAGGGCAGGGCGTCGGCGGCTTGCGCCAGGCGCGCCAGCAGGCGGTCGTGCACGCCGCCGACGGCGATGACGCGCGAGCAGGCCGAGCACTTCTGCCC
>DAIDAU010000311.1 GCA_027310465.1 Rhodocyclaceae bacterium | reverse complement strand
TGCGACGATGCCGATGCGCGCCCAGTCGACGGCGACGTGCTGGCGCGCATGGGAGAGCATCGGCGAGTAGGCGTGCTGCTGGCGGGCGCCGGCGACGCCCACGACGGCCAGCGCCGCCAGGGCGGCGAGGTAGGCGGGCATCACCCGCAGGGGCGAAACGCCGGAAATCCACATCATAGTCGTGGTCGTGTCGCCGACCACCGAGCCGGCGCCGCCGGCATTGGCGGCGGCGACGATGGCCGCCAGGTAGCCGATATGCACCCGGGCGCGGAACATCTGGTGGGCCATGGCGCCGCCGATCATGGCGGCGGCGATGTTGTCGAGAAATCCCGACATGACGAACACCAGCGCGAGCAGCGCGAAGCCGCCCTTCCAGTCCGACGGCAGGTAGCGCGGCAGGATCACCGGCACGTGGCTCTTCTCGAAATGGCGCGACAGGATGGCGAAGCCCATCAGGAGCGCCAGCAGGTTCGCGAGCAGCACCCACTCGTGGGCCAGATGGGCGGCGAAGCCGGCCAGGCCGCCGCCGTCCCGGAAGCCGGTGAAGACGGCCTTGTAGCCGGCGATCGCCGCCGCGCCGGTCACCGCCACGGGCAGCGTGTGGCGGTGGAACAGGGCCACGCCGAGCAGCGTGACGCCAAACAGGATGAATTCGAGCGGGATGCCCGCGATTTGCGACATGTCATGCCTCCCGATGGGCCGCCCCAAGGGGGGCAGCGAACACAAGGCCGCAGGCCGCAGGACAGCCGAAGGCTGGTCGCGCGCAGCGGGATGCGGCTTTGCCGCACAAGGTGAGCGTGGGGGCCATATTTGTGCTCCTGTCAGTGGCAGGCGCCGATCGACGGCGTGCGGCAGGTCCGGCCGTCGGTCCACAGCGCGTCGTTGAGGCGGGCGCCGGTCAGGCGCGCGCGCTGCATCGAGGCGCCGGAGAGGTTGGCCTGCTTGAGGTTCGCGTAGTTGAGGTAGGCGCCGTCGAGCTTGACGTCGCGCAGGTCGGCGTGCTGCAGGTCGGCCGCGACGAGGTCGGCGCGCGTCAGATCAGCGCGGTTCAGCACGGCGCGCGACAGGTCCGCCTCCTCGAGATCGGCCTTGCCGAGATTGACGCCGGCGAGCAGGGCGCCCACCAGCGTAGAGCGCTGGAGATTGGCCCAGCGCATGTCGGCCGCCTCGAAGTTCGCGCCGGCGAGATTGGCGCCTTCGAGGCGGGCGAGTTGCAGGTTGGCGCCGCGCAGATCGGCGCCGGCGAGTTCCAGTACTTCTACCTGCTGTTCCTGTCCATCGTCTGGGCCGCGGCGCGCCAGGGCGTGCACGGCGCGGCGATCGCCGCCTTCGTGCTGCAGGCGGGCATCGTGGCGGTGGTGCGCTGGCAGCATCTCGTGGCGGTGACGGTATTCGAGCTGCAGATGCTCGGCGCCGTGCTCGCCTTCGTCGGCTTCTTCATCGGCGTCGTCGTCGACGAGAAGCAGCGCGTCAGCGACGAGTTGCGCCAGACGCTGCGCCTCGCCGCGGCCGGCGAAATGGCGGGCGCATTGGCGCACGAACTCAACCAGCCGCTCACCGCCCTCGCGATTTACGGGGCGGCCTGCGAGCAGTTGCTCGACCGGGGCGAGACGGGGGCGCGCCTGCGCGACGCCATCCGCCGCGTCGTCGCCGAATCGAACCGCGCCGGCGAGGTGATGCGGCGCCTGCGCGACTTCTTCCGCACCGGCGCGACAAGGCTCGAGACCATCGGGGTGGACGAGCTGCTCACGACCGCCGCCGCGTCGTTCGCCGACAAGGCGCGCGAACGGGGCATCGAGCTGGCGATCGGGGCGCCGCCGCCCTGCGCGCTTCTCGCCGACCGGCTGCAGCTCCAGGTGGTGCTGCGCAACCTGCTTTCCAACGCCTTCGATGCGGTCGCCGACTGCCCGCCCGGCGACCGCCGCGTGCGGCTGTCGGCGCAGGCCGTCGAGGGCGGCTACGTCCGCCTGCGCGTCGAGGACAGCGGTCTCGGTCCGATGGGGGAGAGGGGGCTGCGGCTGTTCGAGGCCTTCCAGTCGTCCAAGGCCAGCGGGCTGGGCCTCGGTCTCGCCATCAGCCGCGCCATCGTCGAGGCCCACGGCGGCCGGCTGTGGGCCGAGGCCGCCGACCACGGCGTGTTCACCATGAGCCTGCCGACGGCGGCGGGAGACGACGATGCGGCCTGACCGCCATACGGTCTTCATCGTCGAGGACGACGCCTCGGTGCGCGACGCCCTGGCGCTGCTGCTGGGACTGCGCGGCTATCCGGTGGCGGTGTTCGCCGACGCCGAAAGCCTGCTCGCCGCCTGGCGTCCCGAATATTGCGGCTGCCTGCTGATCGACATTCGCATGCCGGGCATGGACGGACTGACGCTGCAGAAGCGCCTGCTCGAGATGGGCTGCCGCGCGCCGGCGATCATCATCACCGGCCACGGCGACATCGAGGCGGCGCGCGAAGCCTTCCGCGCGCATGCCGTCGACTTCCTCGAAAAGCCGATCGACCAGGAGCGTCTGATGAGCGCCATCGGCGAAGCCTTCGCGCGCCAGAGCGACCTGCAGGAGGACGCCGGCCGGCGCGCCGAGTTCGCCCGCCTGCTCGCTACGCTGACGCCGCGCGAACGCGAGGTGACCGAACTCGTGGTGGCCGGACGCCACAACCGCGAGATCGCCGAGGCGCTCGGCATCAGCGCGCGCACCGTCGAGGTCCACAAGGCGCACGCGATGGCCAAGCTGCAGGTGGAGAACGTGCCCGACCTGGTGCGGCTGAGCCTGCTGGGGAAGAAGGCGTAGCGGACCGCCGAGAACGCTGTCTGGCAGCAGCCGGGGCAGACATGGTAAAAACCCATCGGTTGGGTTATGATGCGGCATGCCTGAAATCTTCCGTGCTTACGGGTTGGTGTTCTCGATCTTCCCCGACGATCATGATCCGGCGCATGTGCATGTGCTCGGGCCGGGGTGGTGGATGAAGATCGCGCTCAGCGACCCGCCGGACTTGATCCAGATCGCGGGGAAAGTCACGACGCAGGAAGCGCGAAGGGCGCTGAGGCTGACGCGGGAGCATCGGGCGCGCTTGTTGGAAGCCTGGGAGAGCATTCATGGCCAACTGGATTGACAACGTATTGGATCGCAGTTTCGAGGCGGCGAAAGTGCGGGGCCGAGAGGCAGCACATGCGCCGCACGCCAAGACTGCCCGTTACGACCGCGCGCGCAAGCGAATCGTGGTCGAGCTGGACAATGGCTGCGCCTTTGCCTTTCCCGCACATAACGTGCAGGGCCTCGAACACGCGACAGCAGCGCAACTCGCGGATATTGAACTGCTCGGCGAGGGTTATGCGCTGCACTGGCCGCGCCTCAATGCCGATATTCGCATCGAGGGAGCGCTGGCGGGCGTATATGGCAGTAAGGCGTGGATGATGCACCTCGCCGCCAGGGAAGCCGGGAAACACACTTCCCCGCGCAAGGCGGCGGCGTCACGCGAGAACGGTCGCAGAGGCGGTCGGCCGCGTAAGGCGGCGAATGGATGAACCGAAAGGTTCAATGAAGGTTCAGTCAGGCCAATAGCATTTGCCCGAGAGGAGTCAGGCCGACATAACGGCCAGACCGTAAACGATTTTCCTCTTCGGTTTACGACATCTGCGTGTGCGATGAGCCGGGTCCGTATCGGATAGCATGTGGGCCCTTTGCGCACCGCTTCCTGACTTGGACTTCGCCCCCTCCACTCTCGATCGCCTGACGGCCGACGCGCGCACTGTCGCCCGTGCCATGGCGTTGCACTGGACCTACCGTCCGCGCACGGCCTGTTTCGATCTGTTGCGCGCGCTCGGCTGGAAGTCCGCGTCCGGCAAGGGCTTCACGCAAGAGCAGGTGAAACTCGCGCAACAGCATCTCGGGCAGACGGGTTTGCTGGTCGAGCACGGTGCCCGTCAGGGCTATGTGCGCTTGGCCGATGCCGCGCGTGCCGCGCTCTACCGCGAGCTGCTCGACGATACGCCGGTTGCCGACCTGCGCGAGGCGCTGGCGCGTGCCGAGCATTACAACCCGCACACGCCCGATTACTACGGCTGGCCGCTTTGGGACGCCGGGGCGACGGTGGCCGTGGTGCGCCTCGCCCTGTTCTCCGGCACGCCGGCCCTGGAGCTCGACCGCCTCATGCGGCAGGTCGCGCGCCGCCACGATCAGGGCGGCATTTTCCGCGAGGCCTGTCTCGAAGCCTTCGATCCGGCGCTGTTCGGGCGCATCGACGCGCCATGGCGATGGAATATCGCCTACGACGCGGTCGGGCGCGTCTGCCGCCACTTCGCCGTCGACCTGTTGCCGCTGCATCGCTGGGCGCTCGGGCAGCTCGCCACGGCGCGCGCCGCGATGCCCGAGCACCTGCGCCTGCAACTGGCGGAGGCGCTGCTGCTCGCCGGGCAAGGCGAGCGCGCCCTTGAGGCGCTGCATGGGGAGGAGGGCGGCGGCGCCGATGCGCTGCGCGCGGCCGTCATGGTGCAGCAGGGCCGCTGGGCCGAGGCGCAGGCAGGCTTCGAGGCGGCGCTCAAGCGCCGCCAGGCCGAGACCGGCGCGAAGAAGCGCCTGCTGCCGGAGTCGCTCGCCTGGTTCTACGCGCTTGCGCTGCTCGCCCAGCAGACGCCCAAGCACCTGGAACTGGCGCGCAAGTTCTGCCTTGGCGAATCGGGTTCGCGCAAGCCGTCGCCGTACGATCTCTGGGGCATCTGGGTCCATGCCGTCGGCGTGCGTCTCGGCGATTGCGCGCTCGAACGGAATGTTCTGAACGTCGGCACCCACCACCCCTCGCTGGACGATGTCTGGCGTTCGCTGGCGCGTGCGTGGCTCGGGCCGGAGGCGGTGCGCGAGCCCGGCGGCAAGGCGGCGGCGCAGCGCGCCGAGGGCATCGCGGTCTTGCGCGAGCGCCTGCAGGCGTGCGGACATGGCTGGCTCGACGCGCAGGTGGCCGCCGTCGAAGCGGTGTTCGGCGGCGCCCAGGCGCCCGAGCACTTCTTTGTCGCCGGCGGGCAGGAGGGCTGGCGCACGGTGCTCGCGGCCCTGCAGGCGCTGGGTGCCGAGCAAGCCGTGGAGGCGCCGACGACACGCCTCGTCTGGGCTGTCGGCCTCGACAAGCGCGGCGCGATCGACACCGTCGAGCCCCTCGAGCAGAAACGCGGTCCACGCGGCTGGGGCAAGCCCAAGCCGCTTTCGCTCGCCAAGCTTGCCGGCAACGAGCGCCTGGAGCCGTGGGACGCCAAAGTGGCGCGCGCCATTCGGGCAGATCGCTACTCGGGGCGCCGTTACGCGCTCGATCGCGCGCTCGCCATCGTCGCCCTCACCGGCCATCCGGCGGTGGTGATGTCTGATGCGCCCGACACGCTGGTCGATGTCGTCGAAGGCACGCCCGAGCTCGAAGTGGCGCGCGAAGGCGAGCGCTATGTCATGCGCGTGACGCCGCCGTTGCGCGCCGACACCGGCGACGACGATCCCTATCGCTACCACATCGACGCCGACGAGAAACGCGAGTTGGAGGCGCTGCGCTTCATCACCGTAGTGCGCGACTCGCCGCAGCGCATTCGCGTCATCCGCCTCACGCCGGCGCAGCGCCGTGCCGCGCAGCTCGTCTCCGGCTGCCTCAAGGTGCCGGCCGCCGCGCATGCCGAGTTGCAGCTGGCCCTGCAAGCGCTGGCGGCGCACTTCCACATCCAGTCCGACCATGCCGAAGCGGCGCGCGAGGTGCCGGCCGAAGCGCGGCTGCGCGCCGAGCTGGCGCCGCAGGGCGAGGCGCTGCTGCTGCGCCTCGTCGCGGCGCCGCTCGGGCCTGACGGTCCGCGCCTGATGCCCGGCGCCGGGCGCGGCCGCGTCATGGCCGCCGTCAAGGCCGAGAGCCTGGGCACGGCGCGCGATCTCGCCGCCGAGCGCGCGCATCTCGACGCCGCGCTCGATGCGCTGCCGTTCCTCGATCCGCCCGGGCGCGGCGACGCCGCCTGCGAATGGCTCGTCGCCGATCCGGAGCAGGCGCTCGCCATGGTCGAGGCGCTGCCGACGCTGGCAGGGATCGCGGCCATCGACTGGCCGCGCGGCCAGCAGGTGCGCGTGCTCACCGTCGATGCGGCGCACCTCGCCGTCCGCGTCGCCACGGCGCGCGACTGGTTCGCGGTCAAGGGCGAGGCCCGGCTCGACGAGGGTCTCGTCTTCAAGCTGGAAGAACTTCTGGCCGCGGCTGGCGGCAAGAGCCGCTTCGTGCCTATGGGCAAGGGCGTCTATGCCGCGCTGACCCGCGAGTTGCGCGAGCGCCTGGCCGATCTGGCCGCCGTGGTCGAGAGCGGCGCCGACGGCCTGCGCGTGCCGGCGCTTGCCGCCGACTGGCTCGCCGACGCGCTCGACGGCGCCCAGGTCGAGACCGACCGCGCGTTCCGCGCCCGGATCGAGCGGCTCGGCGCCGCGCGGGACATGCAAATGGCGATGCCGGCCGGCCTGCAGGCGACGCTGCGGCCGTATCAGGAAGACGGCGTCGTCTGGGCGATGCGCCTGGCGCAGGCCGGCTTCGGCGCCTGCCTGGCCGACGACATGGGACTGGGCAAGACGCTGCAGGCGCTCGCCGTGATGCTCGCGCGCGCCGACGGCGGGCCGGCGCTGGTGGTGGCGCCTACGTCGGTATGCGGCAACTGGCTCGCCGAGACGCGCCGCTTCGCGCCTTCCCTGAACCCGGTGGTGTTCGGCGAAGGTGACCGCGCCGCGCTGGTCGGGGCTGCCTCCGCGCGCGACGTCGTCATCGTCTCCTACGCGCTGATGCAGCAGGCGCAGGAACTGTTCGCCTCGCGCACGTGGCACACGGTCGCCGCCGACGAGGCGCAGGCGGTGAAGAACGCGGCCGCCAAGCGTTCGCTGGCGCTCTTCGACCTGCCGGCGGACTTCCGCATGGCCTTGTCCGGCACGCCGGTGGAAAACCGCCTGGCCGAGCTCTGGTCGATCATGCGCTACTGCAATCCCGGCCTGCTGGGCACGCCGTCGCGCTTCAACGAGCGCTTCGCCGCGCCGATCGAGAAGCAGCGCGACCGCGACGCGCAGCGCCGGCTGCGGCGGCTGATCGCTCCCTTCGTGCTGCGCCGGACCAAGGCGCAGGTGCTCGACGATCTGCCGCCGCGCACCGAACTGACGCTGACCATCGTGCCCGAGGCCGACGAGGCCGCGCATTACGAGGCGCTGCGCCGCCAGGCGCTGGCGGCGGCGGAAAGCGCGGCGGGCGAAGAGGGCGCCCAGGCGCGCTTTTCCATCCTCGCCCAGCTCACCAGGCTGCGCCGCGCCGCCTGCGACCCGCGCCTGACGAGCCCCGAGCTGGGCATCGCCGGCGCCAAGCTGCGTGCCTTCGCCGAACTCGCGCAGGAGCTGGCCGCCAACGGCCACAAGGCGCTGGTATTCAGCCAGTTCGTCGATTTCCTCACCCTGCTGCGCGAGCCCCTCGATGCGGCCGGCATCCGCTACCAGTATCTCGACGGCGCCACGCCGGCGGCGGAGCGCGACCGCCGCATCGCCGCCTTCCAGGCCGGCGACGGCGAGCTCTTCCTGATAAGCCTGAAGGCGGGTGGCTTCGGCCTCAACCTCACCGCCGCGGATTACGTCGTCATCACCGATCCGTGGTGGAACCCGGCCGCCGAAGACCAGGCCATGGGCCGCGCCCATCGCATCGGCCAGCAACGTCCCGTGACCGTCTATCGGCTGGTCGCCAAGGGCACGCTCGAGGAGCGCATCGTCGAGCTGCACCACGACAAGCGCGCGCTCGCCGAAGGAGTTCTTGCCGACGGCTGCGAGGGCGCTGCGCTGCCGTCCACCGAGGAGCTCGTGGCGTTGATGCGCGGGGAGTGAGCGAGGGCTGCGACAGCGCCGTCAGGCAAGCGGTTCTAAACGCCGAACAGCGCCGCCACGAACTCCTTGACCCGGAACGGCTGCAGATCCTCGATCCCCTCGCCGACGCCGATGTAGCGCACTGGCTTCGGGCACTGCCGCGCGATGGCGGCGAGCACGCCGCCCTTCGCCGTGCCGTCGAGCTTGGTGACGATGAGGCCCGTGACGTTGATCGATTTGTCGAAAGCCTTGACCTGCGCGATCGCGTTCTGGCCGATGTTGGCGTCGAGCACCAGCAGCACTTCGTGCGGACCCGTGGGATCAGCCTTCTGGATCACGCGCCTGATCTTGGCGATCTCTTCCATCAGATGCAGTTGTGTCGGCAGCCGGCCGGCGGTGTCGGCGAGCACGACGTCCAGCCCGCGTGCCCTGGCGGCGTTGATGGCGTCGAAGACGACGGCCGCCGGATCGCCCGATTCCTGCGCGATCACGGTGACGTCGTTGCGCCGGCCCCATTCGGCGAGCTGTTCGCGCGCCGCGGCGCGGAAGGTGTCGCCGGCGGCGAACAGCACCTTGCGGCCGTCGTCGTGGAAGTGATGCGCGAGCTTGCCGATCGAGGTCGTCTTGCCGGCGCCGTTGACGCCGGCGATCATGATGACGAACGGTTTGTGGGTGGAGACGTCGAGCGGCTGCTCGAGCGGAGCGAGCAGCTTCTCGAGCAGCGCGACCAGCGCGGCGCGCAACTGTACGGGCGTCTCGAGCTTGTCGCGCTTTACCTGCGCCTTGAGCTCGTCGAGCAGCCAGGTCGTCGCGTCGACGCCGCAATCGGCCATCAGCAGCGTCGACTCGAGTTCCTCGAGCAGTTCGTCGTCGATCTTGGCGCGGCTGAACAGTTCGCCGAGGGGAGCGTTGAGGGCGCTGCGCGTCTTGGCGAGGCCGGCCTTGAGGCGCTGCGTCCACGAGCGCGCGGCGGGCTCGGACGCGGCCTCGTCTTTTTTCCTGAGGAAACCAAACATGGAGAGGGGGTGTCGTAAGCGCAGCCGGGTTATCATCCGGCATCGATGAAAATCATTCTAACAGAAGCCCTTACGGGCAAATCAGAGGGAAGCCGAGCGCAAACATGAGAACAACGCTAGCCTCGTTATTGCTGTGCGCATTGCTGGCGCTTTCCGGCGCTGCCGGCGCCGCCGAGACCGACACCTACGAGAAACACCTGGGCAACGGCCTGCGCGTCGTCGTCAAGGAAGACCACCGCGCGCCGACGGTCGTGCATATGGTTTGGTACCGCGTCGGGGCCATGGACGAGACCGACGGCCATTCGGGACTGGCCCACGCCCTCGAGCACATGATGTTCAAGGGGACGAAGAAGGTTCCGCCCGGCGGCTTCAACAAGCTGGTGGCCGAAGCGGGGGGGCGCGACAACGCTTTCACCTCGGAGGATTACACGGCCTATTTCCAGATCGTGCCCAAGCGCGCGCTGCCGCAAATGATGAACCTCGAATCCGACCGCATGGCCAACCTGCAGGTGACGCCGAACGACTTCGCCGCCGAGATCAAGGTCGTCATGGAGGAGCGGCGGCTGCGCACCGACGACAATCCGCAATCGCTGGTCTATGAGGCGCTCAACGCTTCCGCCTTCCTGGCGGACCGGTATCGCCGTCCGGTGATCGGCTGGATGAACGATCTGGAAGCCATGACGTGGCAGGATGCGCGCGACTGGTACAAGCGCTGGTACACGCCGAGCAACGCCTATGTCGTCGTGGTGGGCGACGTCGACCACGACGAGGTGTTCCGCCTCGCCGAACGGACTTACGGCAAGCTGAAGTCGCACGTCCTGCCGGCGCGCCGCGTCGAGATCGATCCGGAGCAGACGGGGATCCGCCGCGTCGTCGTCAAGGCGCCGGCGAAGCTGCCCTATCTGGCGATGGCCTGGAAGGTGCCCAAGCTCGTCGACGTCGACCGCGATCGCGATCCCTACGCGCTCGACGTGCTGGCGGCGCTGCTCGACGGCAACGAAGCCGCGCGCTTCCCGCGCGATCTGGTGCGCGAGCAGAAGGTCGCGCAGTCGGCCGGCACGCAATACGACAGCACGGTGCGCGGCGAATCGCTGTTCGTCATCGGCGGCCAGCCGGCCGAAGGCAAGAACGCGGCCGATCTCGAGGCCGCCTTCCGCGCCGAGCTCAAGCGCATCCAGGACGAGGGCGTGACGCCCGAGGAGCTGGCGCGCGTGAAGACGCAGCTGATCGCGGCGCAGGTCTACAAGCGCGATTCGATGATGGCCCAGGCGATGGAGATGGGCATGATGGAAGCATCGGGACACGACTGGCGCGACGTCGACAAGGTCGTCGACAAGTTCGGCACGGTCACCGCGGACGAAGTGCAGGGCGTGGCGAAGAAGTACTTCAAGGACGACACGCTGACCGTCGCCGTGCTCGATCCGCAGCCCATCGACAAGGCGAAGCCGCGCGAGCCGGCCGGCCCGGTAAGGCCTTACTGAGGAGCCGCCGACATGAGGAAACTGATCGCCTTCGCCGCGCTCCTGGGCGCCGCGCTGTTCACCGCCGCCGCGGACGCCGGCGTCAAGATCCAGCACTGGGTGGCGCCGTCCGGCGCCCGCGTGTATTTCGTCGAGACGCACGTGCTGCCGATCCTCGACGTCAAGATCGACTTCTCCGCCGGCGCCGCCTATGACCCGTCCGGCAAGTCGGGGCTCGCCGAACTCACGCGCAGCCTGCTCGATGCCGGCGCGGGCAAGATGGACGAGGAGGCCATCGCGGCGCGCTTCGTCGATCTCGGCGCGCGCTTTTCGGGCAGTACCGACTACGACCGCGCCGGCCTCAGCCTGCGCACGCTTTCGGCGCCGGACAAGCGCGACCCGGCCGTCGATCTGGTGCGCACGATCCTGTCGCAGCCGGCCTTCCCCGACGGCCCGCTGGCGCGCGAGAAGACGCGCAGCATCGCCGAGATCCAGGAGGAGGACACGCGCCCCGACGCGATTGCCGCCAAGCGCTTCGCCGCCGCGATGTATCCCGGCCATCCCTACGGCGTGACGCCGACGGCGCAGAGCGTCGGCGGCATCACGCGCGACGACGTCGCCGCCTTCCATCGCGACCACTACGGCGCGAAGCACGCGGTGATCGCGCTGGTCGGCGACGTCACGCGCGAACAAGCCGAAGCGATCGCGCAGCGCCTGACCGACGCGCTGCCGGCCGGCGCGGCGGAAACGCCGCTGCCTGCGGTGACGAGCCCGGCGCAGAAGACCGTGCGGGTCCCGCATCCGGCGTCGCAGAGCCACATCCACGTCGGCCTGCCGGCGCTCAAGCGCGGCGACCCCGACTTCTACGCCTTGCTGGCCGGCAACTACAGCCTCGGCGGCGGCGGCTTCGTATCGCGCCTGATGAAGGAAGTGCGCGAAAAGCGCGGCTATGCCTACAGCGTCTATTCGTACTTCTCGCCGCGCAAGCTCGAGGGACCGTTCGATCTCGGCCTGCAGACCAAGCGCGACCAGGCCGATGCCGCGCTCAAGGTCGCCCGCGACGTGCTCGACGATTTCCTCGCCCACGGCCCGACCGAGCAGGAGCTGGCGGCGGCGAAGAAGCACCTGACCGACAGCCTGGCGCTGGCCATCGACAGCAACGCCAAGCTGATCGGCTACATCTCGGTCATCGGCTACTACGGCCTGCCGCTGACCTACCTGGACGACTTCCCGGCCAAGATGCGGGCGGTCACCGTTCAGGACGTGCGCGCCGCCTTCAAGCGCCACGTCGATCCGGCTGATTTGGTAACGGTCATCGTCGCCACCGACGAGAAGTAGATGGCGCGGGTCCGCATCACCGGCGGCGAGTGGCGCAGCCGGTTGATCAAGGTCGTCGACGCCCAGGGGCTGCGGCCGACGCCGGACAGCGTGCGCGAGACGCTGTTCAACTGGCTCGGCCAGGACCTGGCGGGTTTCGACTGCCTCGACCTGTTCGCCGGCAGCGGCGTCCTCGGCTTCGAGGCCGCCTCGCGGGGCGCCGCCTCGGTCACGCAAGTTGAGCGCGATCAACGCGTTTTCGGCGCGTTGCGCCAGAATGCCGCGTCGTTCGACTGTCCGCGCCTCAAGCTGGTGCGCACGGATGCGCTAGAATTTATCGCCTCCGCCGAAAGTCAGGGCCACCGGTACGATCTGATCTTCCTCGATCCGCCGTACCGGCAGCAGTGGCTGGAACGCGTGGCGCCGCGGCTCGACGGGCTCGCCAGGCCCGGTGCGCGGATCTACGCGGAAGCGGAACACGAACTGGAGCGCCTGGCCGCGTGGCACGCGGTCAAGCGCGGCAGGGCAGGACAGGTTTTTTACCATTTGCTGGAACGAGAATGAAAACGAAGTTTCGGCGGAGGCTAACGTGAGCGAAGCGAACGTTAAGCAACCGCAGGTTGCGGCCGGAGGCAACGCTAAAGTTGCCGTCTATCCGGGGACCTTCGATCCGCTGACGCGCGGACACGAGGACTTGGTGCGCCGTGCCGCCAAGCTGTTCCAGCGCGTGGTGGTCGGCATCGCCGAGAGCCGCGGCAAGAAGCCGTTCTTCACGCTCGACGAGCGCATCGCGGTGGCACGCGAGGTGCTCGCGGCGTATCCGAACGTCGAGGTGCACGGCTTCGACTGCCTGCTGATGGATTTCCTGCGGCAGCAGGGCGCCTCGGTGATCGTGCGCGGCCTGCGCGCGGTGTCCGACTTCGAGTACGAGTTCCAGATGGCGGGCATGAACCGCAATCTCTATCCGGACGTAGAGACCGTGTTCCTGACGCCCGGCGAACAATACATGTTCATCTCCGCGACGATGGTGCGAGAGATCGCATCGCTCGGCGGCGATGTCTCCAAATTCGTCCAGCCGCTGGTGGCGCAGCGGCTGGCGGATAAGCTCAACTCCCGTTAGACAAGGAAACAGCCATGGCTTTGATGATTACCGACGAATGCATCAACTGCGACGTGTGCGAGCCCGAGTGCCCGAACAACGCGATCTCGCAGGGCGATGAGATCTACGTGATCGACCCCGACAAGTGCACCGAGTGCGTCGGCCACTTCGACACGCCGCAGTGCCGCGAGGTCTGCCCCGTCGATTGCATTCCGCAGGACCCCAACCGCGTCGAGACGCAAGACCAGCTGATGGCCAAGTTCCAGAAGCTGACTGCGAACAAGTAAGAAGCGGCTATCGCTGGCAGCGCGGACAGAAGTAGGTGCTGCGCTGCCCCTGGCGAATGGCGCGGATGGGCGTGCCGCAAGCCGTGCAAGGCAAGCCCGCGCGATCGTAGACGCGATGCCGCGCCTGGAAGCAACCCAGTTCCCCGTTCGAGTGCGAGAAGTCCCGCAGGCTGCTGCCGCCGGCCGCGATGGCCGCGCGCAGCGTCCTGCGCACGGCCGTCGCCAGCCTTTCGAGGCGTTCCAGCGCGATGCTTCCCGCCGCGCGGCGCGGATCGATGCCGGCCAGGAACAGGCTTTCCGACGCGTAGATGTTGCCGATGCCGACGACCAGCCTGGCGTCCATCAGGCTCTGCTTGATCGACGCCTTGCGCCCGCGCAGCGCATCCTTCAGCCAGCGGCCGGTGAACGCCGGCGACAGCGGCTCGACGCCGAGCGAAGCCAGCAGCGGATGGGCGAGCGGATCGCCGTCGAGCCACAGCAGCGCGCCGAAGCGGCGCGGATCCCGCAGCCGCAGGGCGGTGGCGCCGAACACCAGGTCGACGTGGTCGTGCTTCTCGGGGCGCTGGGCCGCCGGGACCAGCCGCAGGCTGCCCGACATGCCCAGATGCAGCAGCAGATGGCCGCCGCCGGAAGCAAAACCGAACAGCAGGTACTTGCCGCGCCGCTGTACCGACTGCAGGGTCTTCCCCGCGAAATCGTCGGGCGCCGGCAGGGGGTAGCGCAACGCCGGCACGCGCATCACCGTGCGCGTCAGCCGGCGTCCCGTCAGGGCCGGCGCGATGCCGCGGCGCGTGACCTCGACCTCGGGCAGCTCAGGCATGTCTGGGGACTTGCGAACCTGCTAACATGGCCGCATTGTATTTGAACACCCTCCCGCCCCTTGGTGCCGATGGTGCCGATGAAACCGCGATTTCTCCTCTCCCTCTGCCTGGCCTGTCTCAGCGGCAGCCCGGCGCTTGCCGACGACGCCGCGCCGGCGGACGAAATCCATGAACAGGCGGCCGCCGGCGCGCCGGCGAAGCTGCCGGACGTCGCGCTGACGCCGCAGCTGCTGCACGAATTCCTCGTCGCCGAAATCGCCGGGCAGCGCGGCCAGATGGCCCTCGCCGTCGGCAGCTACCTCGACCTCGCCAAGACCACGCGCGATCCGCGCGTCGCCAAGCGCGCCGCCGAAGTCGCGCTGTTCGCGCGCCGCTACGACGCCGCGCTCGAGGCCGCGCGCATCTGGACCGAGGCCGACCCCGATTCCCAGCCGGCGCGGCAGATGCTGGCCGGCCTGCTCGCGGCGGCGGGACGCAACGAAGAGCTGTCGGTCCAGATCGGCAAGATGCTGGCGACGGCCGGGCCGGACATCGGCCCGGCGCTGATGCGCCTCAACCGCGTCTTCGCCCGCAGCACCGACAAGGCCGCCGTACACAAGCTGATCGACGAGGTGACCGCGCCCTATCTCGGCATCGCGGAAGCGCATTTCGCGCGCGCCATCGCGGCGTACGAGGCGCAGGACCCGGTCGCCGCGCGGCACGAGATCGACCGCGCACTGGCGCTGCGCCCGACCTGGGAGCAGGCGGCGCTGGTGCGCGCGCAGCTCGCGCCGCACGATCCGCAGACGATCAAGGATCTCGCCGACTTCATCGCCGCCAACCCGAAGGCCAACGACGCGCGTCTTGCCTATGCGCGCGCGCTGGTCGGCGCCAAGCGCTACGAGGATGCGCGCAACGAGTTCGGCAAGCTGCTGGCCGACAACCCGAACAACGCCGACGTCATCTACGCCGTCGCCGTGCTGTCGCTGCAGCTCAACGACCGCGCCCAGGCCGAGGCCAACCTCAAGCGGCTCGTCGAGCTCGGCTACAGCGAGGCCGACAGCGCCCGCCTCTATCTCGGGCAGATCGCCGAGGACCGCAAGGCATGGGACGAGGCGATCAAGTGGTACGGGCAGGTGGGCGGCGGCGAGCAGTACATCGCCGCGCAGTTGCGGCTGGCCAGCGTGCTGGCCCAGACCGGGCACATCGACGAGGCGCGCGCGGGGCTGCACGAGGCGCGCGCCAGCAACGAGCGCGAGCGCGCGCAGCTCATCATCGGCGAAGCCCAGCTGCTGCGTGACGCCGGCCGCTACGTCGATGCCTACGCCGTGCTGGAGGGCGGACTCGCGGCCCAGCCCGAGCAGCCGGACATCCTCTACGAGACGGCGCTGGCGGCCGAGAAGATCGGCAAGCCCGACGTGCTCGAACACGACCTGCGCCTGCTGATCAAGCTCAAGCCCGACAACGCGCACGCCTACAATGCCCTCGGCTATTCGCTGGCCGACCGCGGCGAGCGCCTCGACGAGGCGCAGCAGCTGATCGACAAGGCGCTCGCGCTGTCGCCCGACGATCCCTTCATCCTCGACAGCAAGGGCTGGGTGCTGTATCGCAAGGGCGATCCGGCCGGCGCGCTGGAGGTGCTGAGAAAGGCGCTGGCGATCCGCGCCGATCCCGAGATCGCCGCGCACGTCGGCGAAGTGCTGTGGGTGCTGGGCCGCCGCGACGAAGCGGTGAAGGCCTGGGACGACGCCGCCAAGGCGAGTCCCGACAACGAGGCCCTGGCGACCACCATCAAGCGGTTCAAGCCCTGAATCCGGCGCGCCTGCTCGTGCTGGCCGCGGCGGCGGCGCTGCTCGCCGGCTGCCAGATCATGCCGCCGGCCGAAACCGGAATCGCCCCGCGCCCGGCGCGCACCGCCATTCCGGGGTTCTCGATCGACGGGCGCGTCGCCGCGCATGAGGGCACGACCCAGCACTACGCGAACATCTCCTGGCGCCACACCGCCGCGGCGGACGACATCGTGCTGACGACGCCGCTGGGGCAGGGAGTGGCGGAGCTGAATCGCGACACCGACGGCGCACGCCTGAAGTCCGCGGACGGCAAGATGGTTGCCGCGGCCGACTGGGAGGAACTGTCGGCGCGCGTGTTCGGCTTCGCGCTGCCGCTCGAGGGCATGCCGCGCTGGCTGCTCGGCGACGTGGCGCCGACGCAGCGCGACGACCAGGGGCGGCCCCTGGCGGCCCGGGCCGACGGCTGGTCCATCCGCTACCTGGGCTACGAATCGGAGGCCGCGGACGCCTTGCCGGTGCTCGTCGAGTTCCGGCGCGACGACATCGAAGTGCGCCTGAAGGTGGACTCGTGGCAGCTGGACTAGCCGACTGGGACCGCGACTGGCCGGCGCCCGCCAAGATCAACCTGTTCCTGCACGTCGTCGGACGGCGCGACGACGGCTATCACCTGCTGCAGACGGTGTTCCGCTTCCTCGACTTCGGCGACGTGCTGCGCTTCGCACCGCGCCAGGACGGCGAGATCGTCGCCGCGCACGCGCTGCCGGGCGTCGCTGCCGAAGGCGATCTCACGGTGCGCGCGGCGCGGCTGCTGCGCGACGCCGCGGGCATCCGCGCCGGCGCGACGATTGCACTGGAGAAGCGCATTCCGCTGGGCGGCGGCCTCGGCGGCGGCAGTTCGGATGCGGCCACCACGCTGATCGCGCTCAACCGGCTGTGGAACTGCGGCTTTTCGTCGGAGCGATTGCAGGCGCTCGGCCTGCGTCTCGGCGCCGACGTGCCCATCTTCATCCACGGCCGCAGCGCCTTCGCGGAGGGCGTCGGCGAACGCTTCAGCGACGTCGCCTTGCCGCGGGCGTGGTACCTCATCACGATGCCCGACGTCTCCGTCCCGACGGCGGAGATCTTCCGCGCGCCCGAGCTGCGGCGCGATACGCCGGCAATGCGCGCGGCCGACTGGCGTCCGGGCATCGGCGACAACGATCTGGAGCCCGTCGCCTGCCGGCTCTATCCCGAAGTCGCCAAACACCTGGCCTGGCTGCGCGAGCGCGCGCCCGCCCGCATGAGCGGTTCCGGCGCCTGCTGTTTCGCCGAGTTCGAGAGCGAAGCGGCGGCGTGTGCTGCGGCCGCCACGCTGCCCGCCGGCATGCGTGGGCTCGTCGCGCGCGGGCTGGACCTGTGCACCCATTGATGGCACGGTCCTGAAGCGACCAGCCTGTCTCCTGTCATCGGCGCAAGGTTGTGCGGGCTCATTCTATGAGCCTTGTCCGGCTTATGATGTCGGGAACATAAATGCGGGAGCGGCAGATGGATTACATCGCGCATGTGCGCAGGGACGACATCCGCAGCTTCGGCGCGGTCATGACGACAGAAGTCAATTGCGGACAGGTGCGCGGCCCAATACAGCTGGCCTTCGCACGCTCGGTTGATCCCATCGTGACCTCTGAGCATTCTGTGACGCGGATGGCCGTCACCAACGAGAAAGACTTGGAGAAGGAGCGCACCATGGGCCGCAAATTCACCGTCCCCTATGGGCTCTATCGAGCCCACGGCTTCGTTTCCGCCCATCTCGCCCGCCAGACCGGCTTCGACGAGGCCGACCTCGAACTCTTCTTCAAGGCGCTGGAACAGATGTTCGAGCACGACCGCTCCGCTGCTCGCGGCGAAATGGCGACGCGCGGGCTTTATGTCTTCAGGCACGATGCCGAACTGGGCAATGCGCCGGCCCATGCGCTGTTCGACCGCCTGACCGTCGAGCGCAGCGGCGATGCCATCGCGCGCGATTTTTCCGCTTACTCGGTATCGTTTCACGGCAAGGCGCTGGCGCCGGGCGAGAGCGCTGCGGCGGCGCCGGGCGTAGAATTGACGCGAAGGTGTTGAAGGAGATCAAGCGATGGATTGGAGAGATCGTATCGTCGCCACGCCGGACACGCTCGTCGGCAAGCCTCGCATCAAGGGCACGCGGATTTCCGTCGAACTTATTCTGGGATGGCTGGCGAACGGCTGGAGCTTCGAGGAGATTCTCGAGTCCTATCCGCACCTCGCTCGCGAAGACATCCTCGCGGCATTGGCCTTCGCTGCCGAAATGATGCGCGACGAGGAATACATCGCGGTACACAAGGCAGCGGCGTGACCGATACGCCGAAGCTGCTGGCGAACGAGAACTTTCCCGCGCCGGCAGTACGGGCGCTGCGCGAACGGGGCATCGACGTGCTCTGGGTGCGCGAGTGCATGGCAGGTGCCGACGATATACTCGTCATGGCGCGTGCCCGTGCCGAAGGGCGTTGGTTGCTGACCTACGACCGCGATTACGGCGAACTGGTGTATTCGCGCCATCTGCCGGCGCCGCCGGCCGTCATCTATTTCCGGCAGGAGGCCTATCCACCGCCGCGCCCCGCCGCGCTGGTCCTCGAACTGCTGGAGCGTGCCGACCGCATCGCCGGAGCATTTGTCGTCGTGTCCGAAAGTTCCGTCCGCCTCAAGCGGTTGCCGGAATCGGCCGCCAACGGATGATGACAAATCACTCATGGATGACCGCGAGCCGATCCCGCTGTCCGCCCTGCAACACTGGAGCTACTGTCCGCGCCAGTGCGCCCTGATCCATCTGGAACACGTCTTCGCCGAGAACGTCCATACGCTGCGCGGAAAAGCCGTGCATGCACGCGTGGACGAGCCGGGCTATGAGACGCGCGCCGGCGTGCGTGCGGAGCGTGCGTTGCCGGTCTGGTCCGAGCGACTCGGCTTGATCGGCAAGTGCGACATCGTCGAGTTCCTGGCCGACGGCACGCCGTATCCGGTCGAGTACAAGCACGGCCGCAAGCGGCAACGCGAGCACGACGACCTGCAACTCGCGGCCCAGGCGTTGTGCCTGGAGGAAATGACCGGTCGCGCCGTGCCCACCGGCGCCGTTTATCACGCCAGTTCGCGCAGCCGTCGCGAAGTCGTGATCACGCCTGCATTGCGTGCGGCGGTTGAGGCGTCCGTCGCTGCCGTGCGCGCCATGCTGGCTGGCGGCCGCTTGCCGGCGCCGGCGTCCGACGACCGCTGCCGGCAATGCTCGCTGATCGATCACTGCCAGCCGGAGGCCTTGGCAGACGCGGAGGCGCGGCGCCGCCTGGCGAAGGAACTCTTCGAACCGGAGCGGCTCGCATGAAAGTCCTCCTCAACACCCTTTACGTGACTTTGCCGCACGCCTACTTGCGGCTCGACAACGACACCATACACGTCGAAGTCGAGCGCGAAACCAGGCTGCGCGTGCCCTTGCATCATCTCGGCGCGGTAGTGTGCCTGGGCAACGCGATGCTCACCACGCCTCTGATACACCGGCTCGCCGACGAGGGTATCGGGCTGGTTTTATGCGACGATCATGGCCGCTTCAAGGCGCGGCTCGAAGGGCCGGTCTCCGGCAACGTGCTGCTGCGTCGCGCCCAGCACGAGCGAACCGGCGACGCAAGCTTCACGCTTGCGGCAGCGCGCAGTTTCATCGCCGGCAAGATCGCCAACGCGCGCCGCGTGCTGCTGCGCGGCGCGCGCGAAGCGAAGGCCGATGACGACGCGAAGGCACTGTCGCGCGGCGCCGACGACCTCGCCGCATCGCTGCGCGCGCTCCCTGGCGCTCCTGACCTCGACACGCTGCGCGGCATCGAGGGGGAAGCCGCACGCCAGTATTTCGCGCGGCTCACGCCGCTCGTGCGCCAGGACCGCCGCGCCGATTTCGCGCTGGACGGGGGCAATCGCAGGCCGCCGCGCGACCGCATGAATGCTTTGCTCTCTTTTCTCTACTCGCTGCTCATGAACGATTGCCGCGGCGCCGTCGAGGCCGCAGGCCTCGACCCGCAGATCGGCTTCCTGCATGCCCTGCGGCCGGGCCGCGCCGCCCTGACGCTCGATCTCATGGAGGAGTTCCGCCCTCTGGCCGATCGTCTGGCGCTGACGCTCGTCAATCGCGGCCAAGTCGCCCCCAGCGATTTCACGATTCGCGAGGGGGGTGCGGTACAGCTGGAGCACGGCGCCCGCAAGGCCGTGCTGACGGCCTACCAGGAGCGCAAGCAGGAGGAGCTGTCGCATCCACTGTTCGAACACCCCATGCCGCTGGGGCTCGTGCCCTTGGTCCAGGCGCGCCTTTTCGCCCGTGCCTTGCGTGGGGAAATCGAGACCTACTTGCCGTTCCCGGTACGCTGAGCGATGCGCGTGATTGTCTGTTACGACGTCAATACCGAAACCCGGGAAGGGCGACGGCGGCTGCGCCGCGTGGCCAAGGTTTGCGAAGGCGTCGGCCAGCGCGTGCAGAAATCCGTGTTCGAATGCCAAGTCGACCTGGCGCAAATGGAAGAACTTGAACGACGGCTGCTTGCGGAAATTGACCTTGCGCAGGACAACCTCCGCCTCTATCGCCTTCCCGACACCCGTGGCTGCGAAGTGCGCCAACATGGTATTTTCCGGTCGCTGGATTTCGAAGGGCCGCTGGTGTTATGAGTTGCGCGAACCTGTTGCTGCGACCAAATGACAGGAGGTTCGCGCGACGCTTGTTGCAGGTTTATCAGACGGTTAGCCATGGTAGGGCACGCGAGTTGGTATTCATATGAAATCGACATCTGTGTTCGCGTACGACGGGCTACTTATTGAGCAAAAATACGGAGTTGGAAAGGAAGCCGCGCGCCTCGTTGCCGAGGCGCGCGAGGATTGAAACGAGACGTATTTCGCCACGTAGCCGGCCGCGCTGCCCGCGCGCCTCGTTGCCGAGGCGCGCGAGGAATTGAACCCTCCGCGTTGTCGTTTCTGCC
>DAIDAU010000274.1 GCA_027310465.1 Rhodocyclaceae bacterium | reverse complement strand
CCGAGGTGCCGCTGCAGCTCCGCCAGCAGCCTGAGGATCTGCGCCTGCACCGAGACGTCGAGCGCGGCACCACCGGGCAGGTGCTGCGCGGCGCGCGCCATCCCTACACGCAGGCGCTGCTGGCGGCGGTGCCGCGCATCGACGGCACCGCGGGCGAGCGCCTGCTGGTGCCCGGCGATCCGCCGTCGCCGTCGCATCCGCCGCCGGGCTGCCATTTCCATCCGCGCTGTCCGCGGGCGACCGAGGTCTGCCGCGGCGCATATCCGGAGGCGACGGAGATCGAGCCGCGGCACTTCGCGCACTGCTGGCACGCCAACGATTGAGCGCGAACGGAGAGCGGCTCCGTGCCAGCCGCGGCGAGCGGCAATGGCTAGGGCTAAAGTAGTAGCGCAAATGGAAACATAGTTTTCGTTCGCGTCCGCTCGGCACGCGATGGATGCGCTCTTTCGCGATGGCCTGCGGCTTGCTTACCGCTCGTCGTCACGCATAGCCATGCGGTGGACCGTTGGAGTTGTGCTTGAAGACGACGTTTGCAGACATGTTCTCGGCGCGCGGCGTATCGCGGCGGGACTTCCTCGGATTCTGTTCGCTCACGGCGATTTCGCTGGGGCTGGGCCCCGGCGGCGCGCTGTCGATCGCGCGCGCCATGGAGACGAAGCCGCGCATTCCGGTGCTGTGGATCCACGGCCTCGAGTGCACCTGCTGCTCCGAGAGCTTCCTGCGCGCCAGCCATCCGCTGGCGAGCGACATCGTCACCAGCATGGTGTCGCTCGACTACGACGACGTCATTATGGCCGCCGCCGGCACGCAGGCCGAGTCGATCCTCGACGAGATCGTCCAGGACTACAAGGGCCAGTACCTCCTCGCCGTCGAAGGCAACGTGCCGATGGCCGGCGACGGCATGGCCTGCATCGTCGGCGGCCGTCCTTTCCGCGAGCAGTTCGAGCGCACCGCGCGCCACGCCAAGGCGATCATCGCCTGGGGCACCTGCGCGTCGTTCGGCTGCGTGCAGGCGGCGAAGCCCAATCCGACGCAGGCGACGCCGGTGCACAAGCTCGTCAGCCACGTGCCGGTGATCAATGTTCCCGGCTGCCCGCCGATTCCCGAAGTCATGTCCGGCGTCATCGCCTATATGCTGACCTACGACCGGCTGCCCGATCTCGACAACCAGCGGCGGCCCAAGATGTTCTACAGCCAGCGCGTGCACGACAAGTGCTACCGGCGCGCGCATTTCGACGCCGGCCAGTTCGTCGAGTCGTGGGACGACGAGGGCGCGCGGCAGGGCTGGTGCCTCTACAAGATGGGCTGCCGCGGCCCGACCACCTACAACGCCTGCTCGGCGATCGGCTGGAACGACGGCGTGTCGTTTCCGGTCAAGTCGGGCCACGGCTGCATCGGCTGCTCGGAGGACGGCTTCTGGGACCGCGGGCCGTTCTACGAGCGCCTGCCGAGCATGGCGCAATGGGGCGTCGAGGCCAACGCCGACAAGATCGGCCTGATCGGCGCCGCCGCCCTCGGCGGCGCGCTGGCGGCGCACGCCGCGGGAGCGGCGCTGAAGAAGATCGTGGCGCCGAACGACGACAAGGAGCGCGAATCGTGAGCGCCATCACCACTCCCAACGGCTTTGCGCTGGACAGCTCCGGCCGGCGCGTGACCATCGATCCGGTGACCCGCATCGAGGGCCACCTGCGCATCGAGGTCAATGTCGACGGCGGCAACGTGATCCGCAATGCCGTCTCGGTGGGCACCATGTGGCGCGGCCTCGAGATCATCATGCAGGGCCGCGACCCGCGCGACGCCTGGGCCTTCGTGCAGCGCATCTGCGGCGTGTGCACGGGCGTGCACGCGCTGGCGTCGGTGCGCGCCGTCGAGGATGCGCTCAAGCTGCAGATCCCGAAGAACGCCAACCTGATCCGCAACATCATGCACCTCGCGCTGTACGTGCAGGATCACCTGGTGCATTTCTACCATCTGCACGCGCTCGACTGGGTCGACGTCGTCGCGGCGCTGAAGGCGGACCCCAAGCGCACGGCGGAGCTCGCGCAATCGATCTCGGACTGGCCGCTCGCCTCGCCCGGCTACTTCAAGGAAGTGCAGGCCAAGGTGGCGACGCTGGTGAATTCCGGCCAGCTGGGCCCGTTCAAGAACGGCTACTGGGGACACCCGGCCTACCGGCTGCCGCCGGAGGCCGACCTGATGGCCGTCGCGCACTACATCCAGGCGCTCAACTTCCAGAAGGAGATCGTCAAGATCCAGACCGTGTTCGGCGGCAAGAACCCGCATCCGAACTGGCTGGTCGGCGGCGCGCCGTCGGCGATCAACGTGCATGGCGCAGGCGCCGTCGGCGCGATCAACGTCGAGCGCCTCGACCTGGTGGCGTCGGTGGCGGCGCAGGCGCTCGAGTTCATCCGCAAGGTCTACGTTCCCGACCTGCTGGCCATCGCCGGCTACTACAAGGACTGGACGCGCCTCGGCGGCGGCCTGTCGGGGCGGAACCTGCTCTGCTACGGCGAGTTCCCGACGATCGCCAACGACGACAGCAACCGCAGCCTGCGCCTGCCGCGCGGCGCGATCGTCAACGGCGACCTCAGCCACCTCGAACCGGTCGACCTGCGCGATCCGTCGCAGATCCAGGAGGAGGTCGCGCACTCCTGGTACCGCTATCCCGACGGCCGCAGTGCGCTGCATCCGTGGGAGGGCGTGACCGAGCTCGACTTCCGGCTCGGCGAGCGCACCGTCGGCGGCAAGGACGGCGCGCCGATCGCGGCCTTCGACGAGGCGCAGAAGTACAGCTACGTGAAGGCGCCGCGCTGGAAGGGCCAGGCGATGGAAGTGGGGCCGCTGGCGCGCATGGTGGCCGCCTATGTCGACGGCCGCCGCGACGTCAAGGAGCTCGTCGACGGCGTGCTGCGCAAGCTCGACGTGCCGCTGTCGGCGCTGTTCTCGACGCTCGGGCGCACCGCGGCGCGCGGCATCGAATGCCTGTGGGCGGCGCAGCAGCTGGTCGCCGAAGTCGACGCGCTGACGGCGAACATCAAGTCGGGCGACTCCACCACCGCCAACACAGAGAAGTGGTCGCCGGACGCCTGGGACAAGTCGAGCAAGGGCGTCGGCTACTGCGAGGCGCCGCGCGGCGCGCTCGGGCACTGGATCAAGGTGGAGAACGGCCGGCTCGCCAACTACCAGTGCGTCGTGCCGACGACCTGGAACGCCAGCCCGCGCGACGCCCAGGGCAACATCGGCGCCTACGAGGCCGCGCTGCTCGGCGTGCCGCTGCACGATCCCGTCAAGCCGCTCGAGATCCTGCGCGTCGTGCATTCCTTCGATCCCTGCCTCGCCTGCGCGACCCACGTCGTCGGCGAGGACGGCCAGGAGATGATCCGGGTGACGGCATGAGCGACCCGCAGGGCAGCCCCAAGGGGCGCCAGTCACGGTCCGGAGCCGCGCAGCGGCGAACCGTCGTCACCCCCTCCCTTGCGGAGGGGGTTGGGGGGAGGATAGTCCTGTGAGCGGTATGCCGTGGCAGACTTTCAGGATGCAGCCGGACGAAGGGCTGCTGGCGCCGGTCAGGATCTACGGTCCGCGGCTGCGCGCCTGGCATTGGCTCAACGCGGCGGCCATCCTGGTGCTGGCGCCGACCGGCTACCTGATCGGCGTGCCGCCGCCGGCGTCCGTCGGCGACACGTCTACGCTCTACGTCATGGGCTGGACGCGGCTCGCCCATCTCTCGGCCGGCTATCTGTTCGCGCTGCTGTGCCTCGCGCGCGTGCTGATCATCCCGATCGAGAAAGGCGGCACGCACCAGCTGTTCCTGCCGCCGTTCTGGCGCCAGAGCTTCCTGGAAG
>DAIDAU010000273.1 GCA_027310465.1 Rhodocyclaceae bacterium | reverse complement strand
CATCCAGGAAGGGCAGGTCATGTTCAGCAACGGCACGGATACCGTCGTGGGCGAACCGCGCCGCCTGTCCTGAGGACGCGCAGCCGGTTTTGCGGCTAACATCGCGGCATGGTCATCGAACTCACTTTCCACGAGACGCGCGTCATCGGCTGCCTGATCGAGAAGGAAATCACCACGCCCGAGCAGTACCCGCTGTCGCTCAACGCGCTGACCAGCGCCTGCAACCAGAAGAGCAACCGCGACCCGGTCGTCGATCTCGACGAAGGCGAGGTGCGGCAAGTCGTCGACGGGCTCATCAGGAAGCACCAGGTCACCGAGCATGGCGGCTTCGGCAGCCGCGTGGCGAAGTACCAGCACCGCTTCTGCAACACGAACTACGGCTCGCTCAAGTTCTCGCCGCAGGAACTCGCGGTGGTTTGCGAACTCTTCCTGCGCGGACCGCAGACGCCCGGAGAACTGCGCAGCCGCGCCAGCCGGCTGTGCCCCTTCGGCGACGTCACGGAAGTCGAGTCGGTGCTGACCGCGCTGGCGACGCGCGAGGACGGCCCCTTCGTCGCCCGCCTGCCGCGCGAACCCGGCAAGCGCGAATCGCGCTATGCCCATATGTTCAGCGGCGAAGCGGCGCGCGAGCCGGAAGCCGACGACGCGCCGGCGCCTGCGCCCGCACGCATCGACCGGATCGAACAGCGCATCGCCGCCCTGGAAGCCGAGGTCGCGGAACTCAAGGAACTGCTGGCGGCGCGCAGCGGACCTTAGCCAGCGGCATTGCACTCGCCTAGGCTGACGATGCCTCAGTTCGGCCAATGGCAGTGGTGATTGCGTTGAACCACTACCGCTCCATCAAAACACCGGCATGTACGCGTAGCCCTTGTTCTGCAGGATGATCGAGTTCTCCCAGACGTTGTCCTCGATGACGGCAAACGGCATCACGTTGTCGTTCTTGATCTCGCCCCGATGCATCGCGATCGAGCAAACCTCGATCTTCGCGCCGCCGCTGCCGGCCAGATCGTTCATCGTCGCATGGATCTTGTCGATGCCGGCGATGGTTTCCTTTTGGAACTTGGTCCCTTCTACGGTCCTCGTCACGAACTTCGCCGCCGGCCCGTGAATGATGAGCACGAAGTCGGGCTTGATGCCTCGCTTCTGCAACCCGTCGGCTGTCGCCTTGATCAGGCCAAGCCGGTCGTTGAAGACTTTCTCGTCGCCGGTGGTGATGTCCCATACGACTTTGGCTTCCGTGGCGCCGTCAAAGTCGCCGGCGTGCGCTGGAACGCCGATCGTCAGGGCCATCGTTACTGCAGTAGCACCTATCACGGCCTTGCTGAACATCATCATCGCCTTCTCCTCCTTTTCGATTGAATGACTCCGCCAGGGCGAGGCAGTTTGGCGTCCGCCCACCAGATCATCAATACCGGATTGCCGGTATATCGCCGGTGACCGATTGGGCTGACCGATTTGGCTTGCATTGCTGGATGTCTTGCTGCATGATTAGAATGACTGTTCTAGTCATGCAACCTTGAATGAAAGGTTCAGCCGCCATTCGCCGCTTAGAGGATCCCCGCCAGCAGGTGTTGGATGCCGTCCTCGTCCTATTCCGACGGCAGGGCTACTTCGCCACGTCGATACAGGACATCAGCCGCGAGTCGGGTGTCAGCGTGGGATCGATCTATCATCATTTCGGGGACAAGGAAGGTATTGCGCGAACGCTGTATCAGACCCTGACGGAACAAATGAGTGCGCGGATTTCGTGGATCAGCGCCAGGCAAGGGTCGGTTCACGATCAGTGCCGCGAAATCGTCCGGGCGCTCTTCGAGATGACCGAGTCTGCGCCTCTTGTCATGGACTTCATGCTCTATGCGAAGCATCGGGAGTTCCTGCCCGAGGAAAAGCCGATCTGCTCTTCGAGGCCGTTCGAGCTGATGCGCACCGTCGTCGCGGCTGGAATCCAAACCGGGGAGATTCGAAAGATAGATGTCATGGTGGCATCCACAAGTTTGTTCGGCGGGCCCATACGCATGATCATGGCTCGTCTTGACGGTGTCTTGCAGGCGCCTTTGTCCGGCTATCTTGACGAGGTATGGGATTGCGCCTGGAGGTCGGTGGCTGCCGGATAGTCGGCAGCTTTTTTTCGCATCAATTAGAACGAGCATTCTAGGAGACGAGACATGAAAAGCCTGGCTATCGTGGTTCGCGACGACGCTTACGACAAGATCCTCACCCCTCTCGCTTTTGCCTACCTGACGGCCTCGGAGGGTACGCAAGTCGACATGCTGTTCGTCAATTGGGCCGTCAAGGCATTGACCGCCGACGGGGCTGCAAGCCTGCACATCGATGGGCGTCATGCGGGTGACGAGGCCAAAGTGCGCGAGGGGGTGGCCAAGGCGGGTTTGCCTACGGACATCTACGAGATTCTCAAGGCCTTGAAGTCGACTGGCTGCGTGAACTTCTACGCTTGCAGTCTCGCCGCCGCCATTTTTGGCGTCGATGACGCGAACATCATTCCGGAAGCCTCAGGAATCGTTGGCGCAGCGTGGTTCCTCAACGACAAGGCTGCCAAGGCCGAACACTATCAATACTTTTGAGGAGAGAAGACATGTCCAGCATGCGCGTCACAACGACACTCGATACTTCCGGAAAATGCTGCCCGATGCCGATGGTCGAAACCAACAAGGCGATCAAGGCGCTGGCGGTCGGCGACGTCCTTGAAATCGTCGCCACGGACGTGGGCACGTTGAAGGACATTCCGTCATGGTGCGAGCGCACGGGCCAGACTTTGCTGGCGTCGTCGGAAGAGGATAAGGTGCTGCGCTTCTATGTCCGCAAAGACCGCTGATCCGCGCGAACTCTGCATTGGCTGCGTGTATTACCCTCCGAACCTGCCGCGTCTGGCATATTCCCGGGCGGATTGGGAAATGCTGCAGGCGCGGCAGTGCTCGTTCAACTGCACGCCGGGCGACGCTGAATGCCAAGCGATGCGGAAGACAAGCTGCAGTCTGGTTGCTCCGGGCAGGCGAGGCCAATAACGTGCCGGTCCACGGCCGAGGCGTTACTTCCCGCGGATTACCAGGGCAATTCCACCGAGAATGGCGATGGAAGCGAACAACAAACGCGGGGTCAGCGATTCTCCGAGAAAGACGACGCCGCCAAAGGCCGCGATGATCGGCACGCTGAGTTGAATTGTCGCTGCGCTGGCGGCCTGTAGAGAAGGCAAGACGGAATACCAAATCGCGTAGCCCATCCCGGATGCGAGTGCCCCCGATGCCACGGCGTACCCAATGCCGGAACCATCGAGGCTTACAGAGTCGCCAGTGAAAGCCACCAACACAAGCGCCAATGGGACCGTCAAAACGAAGTTCCCGGCAGTCACCCTCGTGGGGTCGCCGGCACCCTTGGCCCGCAGTGAATAGACGCCCCAGGCAAGGCCAGCCGCTAGCATCAGGATGGAACCAATCAATGGCGGTGCTGAAAGGCCGGGTAGCAACAAGCCGATCAGTCCGCCAAGCGCTAACACCAGGCCAACCAGTTGCAGCGCGCGCAGGCGCTGTCCTTTCCACAGGCCGTAGCCGATCATGGTGGCCTGGACGGCTCCAAAGAGCAGCAGCGCGCCCGTTCCCGCCGATACGCTCGTATACGCAAATGAAAAACACGCTGCATAGGCGAACAAGGCCACGGCAGACAGCCAGTTTCCTCTGCCGCTGCGCGAAGCACGAAACAGCCGGGCAACGAGCCAGAGGACGACTGCGCCGGAAATCAACCGGACGGCACTAAAGCTGGCAGCATCGATATTGGTCTGTTTGAGTGCGACGCGACAGAGCAAGGAATTGCCCGCGAACGCAATCATGGTGAGAACCGTCAGAAGTACGAGCCGTGAATGGGACATCAGGAGTTGGCCCACTCGCTGATATGCCGATGCAGAATCCGTAATCCGTCTGTGAGAGCAGCCGGGCCAGGTTGCAGGATGTCGCAGGACTCCACTTCGTAAACATTCCCGGTCATCCCACCGAGAGTCGCAATCATCCCGAAGATTTCCTCGATACTCCGCTGGTTGAACACGTGCACCTGAACACCCGCACGGACCAAAGCTGCGGCAATGTCCGCTTGCATGTCTGAAAATCCGAGAACCAGATCCGGTTCCAGTTCCAAAATCTTGTCGACCTTGGCACTCGCGAAGGCCGAGACTTTGGGTTTCTCCTTTCGTGCCCTAGGCGGACGAACGGTGAAACCGGAGATGCCGACGATTCGATGATCCTCGCCCATCAGATACAGAGCTTCCGTCGTCTCTTCGGTCAGACATACGATGCGTTGAGGAAAATATTGCATGCAG
The DNA here is from genome assembly GCA_027310465.1 of Rhodocyclaceae bacterium. GTDB lineage: Bacteria > Pseudomonadota > Gammaproteobacteria > Burkholderiales > Rhodocyclaceae > Nitricoxidireducens. The sequence continues at coordinate 4,096 of DAIDAU010000273.1, read as the reverse complement.
ACTTGCGGTCAGAAATGTTCGAGTATGGCCTTGGCGCGAGGCGAGGCCACCAGGTGGAAACATCGCGGAATAAGGATACCGCGGCTATATCCGCCGGGATAAGAACCAAGTGGGCTCGCCAAGGAGCGGAATTTCTAGTCTTCAGACCCTACCGCGGCATTGCTCGCTCAAGAATGACGCCAAAGTCCACGTCACGCGGGAGGGCGCCGTATTGGTGGTGCCCTATCGCTTCCAGGCGCGAGCGACAAAAGGCGTCGGCCACGACGGACGCTCCGTGCTTCACCAGCAATGCAGCTTGCAGGCCGACGGCCATGCGGTCGATCAGATCGCGAGCGTCCTGTTCGAATCCCGCCAAATCGCGCATGTCGTCCTTCAGCCTCGCGAGATGTCGGTCAAGGGCCGCGTGACCGCCGCGGGCACTCTCCACTTCGTCGAAGTAGGCGTCGAGCGTCGCGGGCATCTTCTCGATCGCACGCAGTACGTCGAGACACTGCACGTTGCCGCTTCCTTCCCAGATCGCGTTGACCGGCGCTTCGCGGTAGAGCCGCGGCATCGGCGAATCCTCCATCACGCCGCTGCCACCGATGCATTCCATCGCCTCGTAGGCGTGGGCCGGCGTCCGCTTGCAGACCCAGTATTTGCCGATCGGCGTGCATAGGCGTGCCAGCAAATCCTCATGCGGTTTGTCGCGGTTGTCCAGTGCGCGTGCGACGCGCATGGAGACGACGAGCGCCGCCTCGGCCTCGAGCGCGAGATCGGCGAGCACGTTGCGCATCACCGGCTGGTCGGTGAGCAGTCTGCCGAAAGCCTTGCGCTGGCGGCAGTGATCGACGGCCTGGCTCACGGCCATGCGCATGCCTGCGGCCGATCCGACCATGCAATCGAAGCGGGTCATCGCGACCATCTCTATGATCGTCGCAACGCCGCGGCCTTCCTTTCCGATCATCCATGCCAGCGCCCCCCGCAGTTCCGTCTCGCACGTGGCATTCGAGGTGTTGCCCATCTTCCTCTTGAGGCGCTGGATCTGCATCGGATTCTTGCTGCCGTCGGGCCGCCAACGCGGCAACAGGAAGCAGGAGAGCCCCCGGGGGGCCTGCGCAAGAACGAGGAAGGCGTCGCACATGGGCGCCGACACGAAGAACTTGTGGCCAATGAGTTCGTAGGCCTGCCCCGGCCCCTCGGCGCCGATAGTAACCGCCCGCGTCGTGTTGGCGCGCACGTCCGAGCCGCCCTGCTTTTCGGTCATCGCCATGCCGACGGTGATGCCTTGCTTTTGCGCGGCGGGCACGTTGCGCGGATCGTAGCTTCGCGCCATGATCTTCGGCAGCCATGCGGCCGCCAGATCCGGTTGCAATTTCAATGTCGGCACCACGGCGAATGTCATGGTGATCGGGCAGCCATGGCCGGCCTCGACCTGGGCGTGCATGTAGGACTTGGCGGCACGCGCCACATGCGCGCCGGGACGCGGGTCCGACCACGGTGAGGAGTGAAGTCCTTGATTGATGGCCGTTTCCATCAGCCTGTGGTAGGCGGGATGGAAACGGACGAGATCGATACGCCGGCCGTACCGATCGTGGGTATCGAGTTCCGGCTGATGCTTGTTGGCCAGATCGCCCAGTTCCAGGTATTCGGCGGCGCCCGCCATGGCGCCGAAACGCGTCAACTCCTCGTCGGCCCAGGTTGCGCCTTCGCGCAGCACCGCCTCGCGCAAAGCGGGATCGGCCGCAAACAAGTTGTAGTCGGCAAGAGCGGCAGGCTGATTGATGACGTCGTGAGTCGCCGCCCAGTATTTGTCTTCGGCTCCGTTCATCGCTCCACTATAGCGCGCGCCTTCGGAGTGCCAGCCACAAGTTCAGCAGGGGGCACCGGGCTTGCCAAGCGCGGCCGCCTCGCCTATCGTCACGCCAGTCATCCGCCGGAGCCGCCATGCCTTACGTCCTCGCGCTCGACCAGGGCACCACGAGTTCGCGCGCCATCGTCTTCGATGCCCAGGGCAGGCCCTGCGCCGTGGCGCAGCAGGAGTTTCCCCAGGGCTACCCGCAACCCGGCTGGGTCGAGCACGATCCCGAAACGCTGTGGCGCACGCAGGCCGAGGTGGCCGTGGCGGCGCTGGCGCAGGCCGGCGTCGCGGCGCGCGAGGTCGCCGCCGTCGGCATCGCCAACCAGCGCGAGACGACGCTGCTGTGGGACCGCGCCAGCGGCGCGGCGGTGGCGCCGGCCATCGTCTGGCAAGACCGCCGCACTGCCGATCGCTGCGCCGCGCTGCGCGCCGCCGGGCGCGAGCCGGCGATCCGCGCACGCACGGGGCTGGTGCTCGATCCCTACTTTTCCGCGACCAAGCTCGCCTGGCTGCTGGATAACAATCCGACACTGCGCGCGCGTGCCGCCGCCGGCGAACTGGCGTTCGGCACCGTCGATACGTGGCTGGCCTGGAAGCTCACCGGCGGCGCCATCCACGTCACCGACGCCAGCAACGCCGCGCGCACCATGCTCTACGATCTTCATGAAAATGCCTGGAGCGACGCGCTGCTCGCCGAGTTCGACATCCCGCGCGCGCTGCTGCCTCAGGTGGTCGACAGCAGCGGCGTCATCGGCCGGGTCACGGCCATTCCGGAGCTCGCCGGCATCTCCATTGCGGCGCTGGTCGGCGACCAGCAGGGCGCGCTGGCCGGGCAGGCCTGCTTCTCCGCCGGCTTGGCGAAGAACACCTACGGCACCGGCTGCTTCCTGTTGATGCATACGGGCGACGCGCCGCATGCCTCGTCGGGCGGGCTGCTGACGACCGTGGCGGCGCGCCGCAACGGGCGCCTCAGCTACGCGCTCGAAGGCGGCGTATTCGTCGGCGGCGCGGTGGTGCAATGGCTGCGCGACGAACTGGGGCTGGTGAAGCACGCCGCCGACATCGAGGCGCTCGCCGCCAGCGCGCCGGATGCCGGCGGCGTCGTGTTCGTGCCGGCGTTCGCCGGCCTCGGCGCGCCGCACTGGGACCCCTATGCGCGCGGCGCCCTGTTCGGCCTGACGCGCGGCACGACGGCGGCGCACATCGCGCGCGCCGCGCTCGAGGCCGTCGCCCTGCAGGTCGTCGATCTCGCCGCGGCGCTCGAACACGATGCCGGTGCGCCGCTGGCCGAACTCCGCGTCGACGGCGGCGCCGCAACCAACAACCTGCTGCTGCAGCTCCAGGCCGACCTGCTCGGGCGCCCCGTCGTGCGCCCCGCCATCACCGAAACCACGGCATTGGGCGCGGCCTATTTCGCCGGCATCGCCACCGGCGTCTGGAGCGGCGAAGCCGAAGTCGCCTCGCTGTGGCGCGCCGAGCGTCGCTTCGAGCCGGCGATGCCGGCGGGCGAAGCCGACGCGATCAAGGAGCGCTGGCAGGAAGCGGTCGCGCGCAGCCGCAATTGGGTGGCGTCATGAGGGCGGCGCCGTGAAGCGCGCAGAGATGCTGGCCCGCGCGCAGGAGCGCGGCCGCGTCTGGGACCTGCTCGTCATCGGCGGCGGCGCCACCGGACTGGGCATCGCCGTGGACGCCGCCGCACGCGGCCACAGCGTGCTGCTCGCCGAGCGCGACGACTTCGCCAAGGGCACCTCGAGCCGCTCGACCAAGCTGATCCACGGCGGCGTGCGCTACCTGCAGCAGGGCAACGTCGCGCTGGTGGTGGAGGCCTTGAAGGAGCGCGGCATCCTGCGCCGCAACGCGCCGCATCTGGTGCACGACCTCGCCTTCGTGGTGCCCAGCTACGCGTGGTGGCAGTCGCCCTTCTACGGCATCGGCCTCAAGCTCTACGACCTGCTCGCCGGCGAATACGGCTTCGGCGCCTCGAGCCACCTGGCGGCGGACGAAGTCGTGGCGGCCATTCCCACCATCGCGACCGAGGGACTGCTCGGCGGCACGCGCTATTTCGACGGCCAGTTCGACGACGCGCGCCTCGCCGTGGCGCTGGCGCAGACCGCCGCGGCCCGGGGTGCGACGCTGCTCAACTACTGCGGCGCCGTCGCGCTACGAAAAGACGGCGGCCAGGTGCGCGGCGCCGTGCTGCGCGACGCGGAATCCGGCGCCGAGTTCGAAGTGCGTGCGCGCGTCGTCGTCAACGCC
>DAIDAU010000269.1 GCA_027310465.1 Rhodocyclaceae bacterium | reverse complement strand
GCACGATCCGGTCGGCGACCGCGACGTGCCGCATGGCCTCCAGCAGCAGCGCGTTGAAGCGTTCCTTCAGCGAGAGCTGCTCGGTCACCGGCTTCTTCGAGTATTCCGCGATATCGAGGAACAGCACGCTGCAGACGAAGGTCCGGTTCGAAGTGTCGGTCATGGGGGACGTCAGGCGGCCGTGGCAATATCCATGTTTTTATTATCCCATCCCCGGCGCCGAACTGGGTCCGGCAGGACGATTCCCGCCGGACCAGGGCCGGCCGGACGGCTTCGGCCGCCTGATATAATTCGCCCCTTTTCCAGTCCTACCAAGGCAAAGCGGCGGCAATGTTGGTTTTTCGCACGATTCCGGAACAGGCGTCCCAGCCGACGGTGCTGACCATCGGCAATTTCGACGGCCTCCATCTCGGACATCGCGCCATGCTCGAGCGCCTGGTGGCGAAAGCCCGCGAACTCGGGCTGCCCGCCACGGTGATGACTTTCGAGCCGCATCCGCGCGAGCTCTTCAGCCCGGAGCAGGCGCCGGCGCGGCTGACCTCGATGCGCGAGAAGCTCGAGCTGCTCGACAGCTGCGGCGTGGACCGCACCTACGTCTGCCATTTCAGCCGCAAGCTGGCGTCGCTGTCCGCCGACGACTTCATCGGCAAGCTGCTGGTGCGCGGCCTCGGCGTGCGCCATGTGATCATCGGCGACGACTTCCGCTTCGGCAAGGGGCGCGGCGGCGACTTCGCCGCGCTGGAGGCGGCCGGGCGGCAGCACGGCTTCAGCTGCGAAGCGATGCATACGATCGAGGTCGATGGCGAGCGCGTCTCCAGCTCCGCCGTGCGCGATGCGCTGGCGGCCGGCGATCTCGAGCATGCGGCGCGCCTGCTCGGCCGTCCTTACGTGATTTCGGGCCGGGTGGTGCATGGCGACAAGATCGGCCGCAAGTACGGCTTCCCCACCGCCAACGTCCAGCTCAAGCGCAAGCGCATGCCGCTGACGGGCGTTTTCGCGGTGACCGTGTCGGGGCTCGACAAGCGCCAGCTGCCGGGCGCGGCGAATCTCGGCGTGCGCCCGACGCTGGCGGCCGGCATGAAGCCGGTGCTCGAAGTGCATCTGTTCGACTTCGACAGCGACATCTACGGCCGGCACGTCACCGTGCATTTCCTGCACAAGCTGCGCGAGGAGCGCAAGTTTGCCTCGCTCGACGAATTGAAAACCCAGATCGCCCGCGACGTCGCCGACACGCAGGCCTACTTCTCGAGTCTTTCCCATGGCTGATTACCGCAAGACGCTCAACATGCCGGACACGCCGTTCCCGATGCGCGGCGATCTGCCCAAGCGCGAGCCGGGCTGGGTCAAGCAGTGGCAGGAGCGCCGGCTCTACCAGCGCATCCGCGCGGCGTCCAAGGGTCGTGCGCGCTTCGTGCTGCACGACGGCCCGCCTTACGCGAACGGCGACATCCACATCGGCCACGCCGTGAACAAGGTGCTCAAGGACATCATCGTGCGCTCGAAGACGCTTGCCGGCTTCGACGCGCCCTACGTGCCGGGCTGGGACTGCCACGGCCTGCCGATCGAGCACCAGATCGAGAAGACGCACGGCAAGCACCTGCCGGCGAACCAGGCGCGCGAGCTGTGCCGCGCCTACGCGCAGGAGCAGGTCGAGCGCCAGAAGAAGGACTTCATCCGCCTCGGCGTGCTCGGCGATTGGGACAATCCGTACCTGACGATGGCGTTCAGGACCGAGGCCGACGAGATCCGCGCGCTCGGCGAGATGTACCGCAAGGGCTATCTGTTCAAGGGGCTCAAGCCCGTCAACTGGTGCTTCGACTGCCACTCGGCGCTGGCCGAGGCCGAGGTCGAGTACCAGGACAAGAAGTCGCCGGCGATCGACGTCGCTTTTCCGCTGGCTCCGAGCGAGCGCGGCCGGCTGGCGAGCGCCTTCGGCGTCGCGGCGCTGCCCGACAAGCCGGCTTACGCGGTCATCTGGACCACGACGCCCTGGACCATCCCGGGCAACCAGGCGCTGAACGTCCATCCGGAGTTCGTCTACGAGCTCGTCGACACCGAGCGCGGCCTGCTGATCCTCGCGGCTGAATTGCGCGCCGCGGCGCTGGAGCGCTACGGCCTGTCGGGCAAGGTGCTCGGCGCGGCGCAGGGCGTCGCGCTCGATCGCATGACGTTCCGCCATCCCTTCTACGATCGTGCGTCGACCGTGTTCCTCGGCGACTACCTGACGCTCGATACCGGCACCGGCATCGTCCATTGCGCGCCGGCCTACGGCGTCGAAGACTACGATTCATGCATGCGCGCCGGCCTGAAGAGCGACGAGATCCTCACGCCGGTGCAGGGCGACGGCCGCTTCGCCGAGAGCCTGCCATTCTTCGGCGGCCTCAACGTCTGGAAGGCCAATCCGCTGATCGTCGAGAAGATCGCCGAGGTCGGCCGTCTGATGGCGAGCGGCGAGATCGTGCACAGCTACATGCACTGCTGGCGCCACAAGACGCCGATCATCTACCGCGCGACGACGCAGTGGTTCGCCGGCATGGATCGCCAGCCGGCCGAAGGCCGCGCGACGCTGCGCGACAGCGCGCTGGCCGCCGTCGCCGCCACCGAGTTTTTCCCTGCCTGGGGCAAGGCGCGGCTCAACGCGATGATCGCCAACCGGCCCGACTGGTGCGTCTCGCGCCAGCGCAACTGGGGCGTGCCGATCCCGTTCTTCCTGCACAAGGAAAGCGGCGAGCCGCATCCGCGCACGCTCGAGCTGCTCGAGCAGGTCGCCGGGCGGGTCGAGCAGGGCGGCATCGAGGCGTGGTTCGCGCTCGATGCGAAGGAACTGCTCGGCGACGAGGCCGCGCAGTACGACAAGATGAACGACACGCTCGACGTCTGGTTCGATTCCGGCACGACGCACTGGAGCGTGATGCGCGGCTCGCACAAGGACGAGAGCGGCTATCCGGCCGACCTCTACCTCGAAGGCTCCGACCAGCACCGCGGCTGGTTCCATTCGAGCCTGCTGACCGGCTGCGCCATCGACGGCCGCGCGCCCTACCAGGCCCTGCTGACGCACGGCTTCGTGGTCGACGGCAAGGGCATGAAGATGTCCAAGTCGAAGGGCAACGTGGTCGCGCCCCAGGAGGTCTCCGACAGCCTCGGCGCGGAAATCCTGCGCCTGTGGGTCGCGGCAACCGACTACTCGGGCGAGCTGTCGATCTCGAAGGAGATCCTCTCGCGCGTCGTCGAGGTCTACCGCCGCCTGCGCAACACGCTGCGCTTCCTGCTCGCCAACACCGCGGACTTCGACGCGGCGACGCAGATGCTGCCGGTTTCCGAGTGGCTGGAGGCCGATCGGTACGCGCTGGCGATCACGCGCGCCATGCAGGCGCAGGCGGAAGCCGACTACGGCCGCTACGAATTCCACAAGATCGTGCAGGCGCTGCAGAACTTCTGCGCCGAGGACCTCGGCGCCTTCTACCTCGACATTCTCAAGGACCGCCTCTACACGACGGCGGCCGACAGCCGCTCGCGCCGCGCCGCGCAGAGCGCGCTGTGGCACATCCTGCAGGCGGTGACCAAGCTGATGGCGCCGATTCTCTCGTTCACCGCCGAGGAGATCTGGCAGGTGCTGTCGAAGAACCCCGAGGACAGCGTGATGCTGCACACCTGGCACGCGCTGCCGGAGCAGGCGGGCGAGGCGGAGCTGATCGAGCGCTGGACGCGCCTGCGCGAAGTGCGCAACGAGGCGACCAAGGTGCTCGAGGACTTGCGCACCGCAGGCAAGATCGGCTCCTCGCTGCAGGCCGAAGTCGAGATCCGCGCCAGCGGGGCGAAATACGATCTGCTCGCTTCGCTCGGCGACGACCTGCGCTTCGTGCTGATCTGCTCGAAGACGACGCTGGTGAAGGCCGCCGATGCCGGCGCGGAGGCGATCGTCGCCACGCCGAGCCCGCACGCCAAGTGCGCGCGCTGCTGGCACTGGCGCGCGGACGTCGGGCAGCATGCCCATGCCGCCGAGCATCCCGAACTGTGCGGCCGCTGCGCCTCCAGCCTGTTCGGCGCCGGCGAGGCCCGCGAGTTCGCTTGAAGCCCGGCATGCCGCTCTGGCTCGGCCTCGCGGGCGCGGTGATCGCGCTCGACCAGTTCACCAAGGCGCTCATCGTCGCAGCCTTCCGTCTGCACGAGGCGATGCCGCTGACGTCCTTCTTCGATCTCGTGTTCGTCTTCAACGCCGGCGCCGCCTTCAGCTTCCTGCGCGACGCCGGCGGCTGGCAGAAGTGGTTCTTCGTCGCGCTGGCCCTGGTCATCTCGGCCTGGCTGATCGCGACGATCCGCAGGCACGCGCGCGAGCGCCTGCTGCCGGCGGCGCTCGCGCTGATCCTCGGCGGGGCGCTGGGCAACGTCGTTGATCGCCTGCGGTACGACGCGGTCGTCGACTTCCTCGACTTCCATTGGGCGGGCGTGCATTTTCCGGCGTTCAACGTCGCGGATTCGGCCATCACGGTCGGCGTGGCGCTCATGCTGCTGCAGCAACTGACGCAAAAGGAGTCGCCGTGAACGACATCGTCAAGCCGGACAGTCTCGTAACGCTTCACTACCGCCTGGCGACCCTCGACGACGTCGAGATCGTCAGCACCTTCGGCGCCACGCCGGCGACGCTGCAGCTGGGCAGCGGCGAACTGGCGCCGCCGCTGGAAGCCTGCCTGGCCGGACTGGCGGTGGGAGAGCGCCGCGTCTTTACATTGGGGCCGGAGCAGGCTTTCGGTCCGCACAACGCGCAACTGCTGCAGCGCCTGCCGCGCGCGGAACTGCCGGGCGGGGCGAAGATCGAACTGCACGCGCTGGTGGAGTTCGTCGCGCCCGGCGGCGGCAAATTCACCGGCGTGATCCGGGAACTGGACGCCGATTCGGCCTTGATCGATTTCAACCATCCGCTGGCGGGCAAGACGATCCGCTTCGAGGTGGAAGTGGTGGGGGTTCTTTGATGGAAGTGCTGCTGGCCAATCCGCGGGGCTTCTGCGCCGGCGTCGAGCGCGCCATCGCCATCGTCGAGCGCGCGCTGGAGAAGTTCGGCGCCCCGATCTACGTGCGCCACGAGGTGGTGCACAACCGCTACGTCGTGGAGAACCTGCGCGCCAAGGGTGCGGTCTTCGTCGAAGAGCTCGACGAGGTGCCGGACGGCGCGAACGTGATCTTCAGCGCCCACGGCGTTTCGAAGGCCGTGCAAGCCGAAGCCGAGCGCCGCGGCCTGCATGTCCTCGACGCCACCTGCCCGTTGGTGACCAAGGTCCATATCGAGGTCGCCCGCATGCGCGAGCAGGGGCGCGAAGTGGTCATGATCGGACACAAGGGGCATCCGGAAGTGGAAGGCACGATGGGGCAGGCGAAGTGCGGGATGCATCTGGTCGAGAAGGCGACCGACGTTGCGAAGCTCGAGGTAAAGGATCCGGCGAAGCTTGCGTTCGTCACCCAGACCACGCTTTCTGTCGATGACGCTGCAGAAATCATTGCGGCTTTGCAAGCGCGTTTCCCCGGGATCGTCGGCCCGCGCCGTGATGATGTCTGCTACGCCACGCAGAATCGCCAGGATGCAGTCATTCGGCTGGCCGAGCAGTGCGACCTCGTGATCGTGGTCGGCTCGCCGAACAGTTCGAACTCGAATCGGCTGCGGGAAGTCGCGAGCAAGCGCGAGGTCCCGGCGAGGTTGATCGATTCTGCCGATGAGATCGATCCGGCCTGGCTCGCAGGCATCAGCCGCATCGGCGTGACGGCAGGTGCGTCTGCGCCGGAGGTGCTCATGCAGGGCGTCATAGACCGGCTGCGCATGCTCGGTGCCATTGACGTCAGGAACCTGGTGGGAACGCCGGAAGGCGTCAATTTCCCACTACCGAAGGAACTGGTGAAAAAGTCTGGTTAGTGCTGGCCTCGCTCTCGAACATGATCTCGAGCTTCATCTGGCTCTTGACATTGCGGCCGTCGATCCGGCCGGGAGTGAAGATGCCGCTCCTGAAGGCGTCGATGACCAGCTTCTCAAATTCGGGCGGCAAGTTGGACGCGCCGATCGAAATCCTGTCGAGCCGGCCATTCTGGTCGATGTAGATGGTTACCGTCCCTCGGCCAGGTTCGCGGAGCGGCCAAACTTCATCGATGGACGGCGGAAGGGCGACGTTGAGTTCGGGTTGTTCCGATAATTCGTCGAGCGTGTAATAGCGTGCGACGGGGATGGCGATCAACGAATTTCGGTCGAGTTTCTCCGGTCCCGCCGGTACCGACGATCCTCCATCTCCGCCAAAGTCGGAATGCAACCGGGGATGTTCCGGGCGCTCGACTTCCCTATCTATTCGTATGAGTGGCCGGTAGAAGGAAACTTGAATTGGGCCCCTGCTGGACGAGGACGATGTCATGAGTTGCGGTTCCACCAGCGATGGGACCCAATACTCCCCTTCGTTCGAGGCGGTTCCTACCAACGCGAGCAAGGCCGCGTGAAGGAGGAGCGAAATGCCTGCGCACGCCGAGAGCCGCAAATTTGGTGAACGCGCTATGGCAGCAGCTCTCGCCAACTGATGCGCGTGCCTTTCAATGCCGAAGGATTGATCGCCTGAGACGACAAACCGCCTTGCGTCGTACTCGTCAGCACCGCTCCAGGGCTGGATAGCGAGGACGGCGTTATGACGATCGACCCGCCCAGTCCGGCACCTACCTTGATTCCTGACGTCATTACCGAATTGACGAAGGTCGTGTTCGTCACGAAGATAACCGTCTTCGGCATTCCCCCCGTCGCGTAATCGACCGCCATCAGATAGCCCGTCCCGCCGAAGTCGCACGGATTCGTGGTGGGAATGAAGGTGTTGTAGAACAACGTGCCTCGCACGAGTTTCGGCAGGCCGACCACGCGCTCGCCCGATATCGGCAGATCCTCGTACCAGCCATATTTCGAAGTCCAGTCCACCGGATATGAGGCGTCTTGGGTCGTCGTGCCGCCGCTGGTGGTCTGGAAGGTACGGAATCCTGTGACCGAGCTGTCTACGATGGTCTGCGGCTGCAGGACGCCGCGGTCCGGCCGCACGGTCGTTCCGCCCGTGGTATTCGTATCCCTGATGCCGTACATCGTTTGGGTCGTCGTGTTCGTCGGATCGGCCGACGTCAGGTATTGGCCGGTTCCGAAGTAGACGATGACGTCGTTCACGTTGGGAGGGCTGAAGCTCAGTTCCGGACGGGTGGTGATTGGCTGTCGGATATACGGCGACGGGCAGCTATTGGCGGTGGAGAGACCGCTGGCGGGACCCGTGCACGCTACAAAGAGCGGGCGCTGAGCGCCGGCGACGTTGGCGACTGCCCACGAGGTCGCGTCCGAACTCGAGACATCGAACTTCCACAGGTTGCCCAGCAGGTCGCCGGCGTAGATGTAGTCGATCGTGCCATCTCCGTTGGTGTCGATGGCATTGACCGCGGACAAGCCGTTCGGGGTTCCCGCGCTCCCCGTGTTGGTTGGAATGCGCAGGTAGTTCGTGCCGCTCACCCAATTGCCGCCGACGCCAGCCTCGATGAAGATGATGAAGAGCGAAGCCGTGTTGGAATTCGAGTTGTATCCGTTGCCGAAGACGACCGCCCATTTGCCGTTGTTCATTTTGGCGATCATCGGCTTTCCGTAGACATAGCCGATTTCGCCGGCATCGGCGTTTATCGTGCTGCCGGTTCTCGTCACGCTGGTGTTCGAGAATTCCCACAGGACGGTGTCCGTCTTCGATTCGGAGAACAGGGCCGGATTCGATACGTCGAGCGCGTAAATCGCCCGGCCACCCTTTCCAAGACCGCCGGCAAGTACCGTCTTCCAGCCGGTACTGAACTCTGCATCCGCGATCGCGGGCGAGCCGTCGACGAAGTAGGTGTGCTCGGAAGAACTGGGATCGTTGTATGTCGGGCTGACCAGCACGGGAAGATTCGGGTAGACGGTGCTGGGCACATAGGCCAGCTTTTCGATGCCGGTAGCGGCCTCGAAGCCGTGGAGCATGCCGTCGTTGGCGCCGACGTAGATCATCGGCGAACGGCTCTTGATGCTGCTGGCGCGCCAACTGATATAGCTGTCGCTGGAGGTGTACGCCTGAAGCAAGAGATTGGGGTCTTCGTACTGACCTTGGGGAGCGCCTACATACAAGGGGCTGGAGTTGACGATGTCCCCGAGCTTGGTGGTAACGCGGGCCCGGAACTGCAAGCCTCCGGTGCCTTCATCCGTGCCGCTGCCCCGCAGATAATTGAGCAGTGCCTGGCCGTAGGCCGTCTGGGCGGCCGTAGGCGTGGCGCCGACGGCTATCTTCTCCAGATAGTTCTGCTGGCTAGAGTCGATGGCGCTCCATTGGAACGCCGAGCCGCCTTGGGTCGACGGCTTCATCGTGAGAATGGTCCGCGAAATCTGGTCCAGGCGGGTCTCGTTCGGCGTGCTCGTGATGCCCGCATCCCACAGAGGCGTGGGATCGAGGGTGGCATCGGAGTTCAATCGATAAGCCAGCAGTTCGCCGCCCCAGTTGGCCGGATTGAAGCGCGCCTGGTACACGAC
>DAIDAU010000198.1 GCA_027310465.1 Rhodocyclaceae bacterium | reverse complement strand
TCGTGCGTCGCCAGCGTCATGCGCTTGGCCTCGAACTTCTCCGCCGTGTCGATCGACCCCGTGATCTTGCCCCACACCTCGAACGCCGCCTTCGCCTTGCGCAGCATCTTGTGCGTCCAGTCCTTCGGCACGTGGCAGTCCGAGCAGACCGCCCGCACGCCCGTGCGGTTGCTGTAGTGGATCGTCTCCTTGTACTCCTGGTAGACGGTGTCGCGCATCTCGTGGCAGCCGATGCAGAACTCGAGCTTGTTGGTCGCTTCCAGGCCCGTGTTGAAGGCGCCCCAGAAGATGATGCCCGAGACGAAGCCGACGAACAGCAGCGCCAGCAGCGAATACTTCGCGCTCGGCCGGTTGAGCGCCGTCCAGCAGCGCGTCACGATTCCAGGTTTTTCATTATCCATAACTGACCACTCCAGTATTGCCAAAAAAAGCCGGGACCATTGCTGCCGGTCCCGGGAACATCACGCTCGGTAAATGAGGAGATACCGCTTGCAGCAGACTATTGCGAAAGGATCCATTGCACGAGGTTCTTGATCTGCGCCTCGTCCTTCGGCGGCGAAGTCTTGACGATCTTGTGCTCTTCCTCGTGACCGTCCGGGAACTTGGCCTTCTCGCCGGAAGTGATGTGATGGATCAGCTTGGCTTCGGCGTCGGGCTTGCCCTTGTACTTCTCGGCGACCTTGTGGTACGCGGGTCCGTCCTTGTCCTTATCGACGGCGTGGCACTTGAGGCAGTTGTTCTGCCTGGCAAGCGCCTTGGCGGCGTCCGCGTCGACGGCGAAGGCCGCGGGCGCGAAGGCGAGGACGGCGGCGCCGGCCGCGAGGGTCGTCACCAGGGAACGTTGGATGCAATTCATGGTTTCCACCTTGGCTCTATTGGTTGGCTGTCGTCGGCGGCAATGGCCCGCCGACCCATGTGCGTATCTTGCTGGAGATGCGCCACGAAGAATATAGGCCTTCGATTAACTTCCGGGTAGGAAATATCCGACCCGACAATTAACCGTCGTCAAGGCGTCCTATCGTAGAGAACCTTGACGTTCTCGGCCGAGAGCCAGTCGCAGAGGGATGCCAGCAGCGCGTCGTCGAGGCGCACGCGCCAGGCGTCGGGGAGTGCGAGTTCGGCTTCCGCATCGCCGTTTCGGTAAGCCAGCCGCACCGGACAGGCGCCGCTGCGATACGGCGCGAGCAGGTTCTTCAGGCGCTCCGCGGTTTCGGGGCGCGAGCCGCCGTTCAGCGATAGCCGCAGCGCCCTGGCGAAGCGGCCGCGCGCCTCGCCCAAGGTGTAGAGCCGATCGGCGCTGACGCGCAGGCCGCCGCTGTAGTCGTCGTTCTGCACCTTGCCTTCGACCAGCAGCAGTTCGTCTTCCTTGATCTTGTTGCGCTCGGCTTCCCAGAGCTCGTTGAACACCGTGACTTCGCGCTGCGCCGTGGCGTCGTCGAGCATCACCACGGCCATCTTGCCGCGGCGGGTCATCTGCGTGCGCGTCGACAGCACGACGCCGGCGAGCAGTTGCGGCTCCTTGCCGGCTTCGAGGCGATCGAGGCCGCGCTTGACGAAGGTCGCGAGTTCGGCACGGTAGGCGTTGAACGGATGTCCGGAGAGGAAGAAGCCCAGCGCCTGCTTTTCCTGCAGCAGCCGCTCGCACTCGGCCCAGCGCGGCGCCTCGACGTAGTGCGCGGCCGGCGCGCTGCCCCCGCCCATGTCGAACAATCCGCTCTGCAGGGCGTTGCGCTCGGCCTGCTCGGCCGCCTCGAGCGCGATGCCGACGGAAGCCAGCAGCTTGGCGCGGTTGTCGTCGAGCGCGTCGAAGGCGCCGGCGCGCACCAGCGCCTCGATGACGCGGCGATTGACCACGCGCTTGTCGACCCGCGCGCAGAAGTCGAACAGATCCTTGAACGGCCCGTTCTCGCGCGCCTTGAGGATCACCGTCAGCGCCGATTCGCCCGTGCCCTTGATCGCCCCCAACCCGTAGCGGATGGTCTTCGCATCCACCGGCTGGAAGCGGATGCCGCCGTGGTTGATGTCGGGCGGCAGGAAGGCGATGCCGTTGTCCTTGGCGTCGTTGAAGAAGAACTGCACCTTGTCGGTATTCGCCATTTCCGACGACAGCGTCGCGGCGATGAAGGCGGCCGGGTGATGGCACTTGAGCCAGGCCGTGTGATAGGCGACCAGCGAGTAGGCGGCGGCGTGCGACTTGTTGAAGCCGTAGCCGGCGAACTTCTCCATGATGTCGAAGATCTCGTTGGCCTTGCCTTCGTCGATCCGGTTCTCGGCCGCGCCCTTGACGAAGATCTCGCGCTGCTGCGCCATCTCCTCGGGCTTCTTCTTGCCCATCGCGCGGCGCAGCAGGTCGGCGCCGCCGAGCGTGTAGCGCGCGACGAACTGCGCCGCCTGCATCACCTGCTCCTGGTACACCATGATGCCGTAGGTCTCGGCCATCACCTTCTCGAGGTTCGGGTGCGGATAGGTGACGCGCTCGCGTCCGTGCTTGCGCGCGATGAAGCTCGGGATCAGGTCCATCGGACCCGGCCGGTAGAGCGCGTTCAAGGCGATCAGGTCTTCGAGGCGGTCGGGCTTCGCCTGCTTGAGCATGTCCTGCATGCCGCCGGATTCGAACTGGAACACCGCCTTGGTGTTGGCGTTCTTGAAGATGCGTTCGTAGGTTTCCTTGTCGTCGAGCGGCAGCTTTTCGAGGTCGACGTCCGCGCCTTCCACGGTACGCGCGAACTCGACCGCCTCGGCGAGGATGGTCAGCGTGCGCAGGCCGAGGAAGTCGAACTTGACGAGGCCGGCCTTCTCGACGTCGTCCTTGTCGAACTGCGACACCGTCGTCGCGCCGCCGTCGGCCGAATAGAGCGGACAGAAGTCGGTGAGCTTGCCCGGCGCAATCAGCACGCCGCCCGCGTGCATGCCGACGTTGCGCGTCAGGCCTTCGAGCTTCTCGGCGAGTTCCCAGAGTTCCTTGATTTCCTCCTCGCGATCCATGCGCTCGACGATCTGCGGCTCCTGTTCGAGCGCGCCCTTGAGCGTGATGCCGAGTTCGTTGGGAATCAGCTTGGCGAACTGGTCGACGAAGTTGAACGGCAGGTCGAGCACGCGGCCGACGTCGCGGATCACCGCTTTCGCCGACATGGTGCCGAAGGTCGCGATCTGCGACACGGCGTGGGCACCGTACTTCTCCTTGACGTAATGGATGACGCGATCGCGGCCTTCCTGGCAGAAGTCGATGTCGAAGTCCGGCATCGACACGCGCTCGGGGTTGAGGAAGCGCTCGAACAGCAATTCGTAGCGCAGCGGGTCGAGGTCGGTGATCAGCAGCGAATAGGCGACCAGCGATCCCGCCCCGGAGCCGCGGCCGGGGCCCACCGGCACGCCGTTGTTCTTGGCCCACTGGATGAAGTCGGCGACGATCAGGAAGTAGCCGGGGAAGCCCATCTGCTGGATGGTCTTGATCTCGAACTCGAGACGCTCGGCGTAGCGCGGCCGCTGCTTCTCGCGCTCGGCTTCGTCCGGGAACAGCTGGACAAGACGCTTCTCCAGGCCGAGCCGCGACTGCTGCGCGAGATACTCGTCGAGCGACACGCCCTCGGGCGTCGGGAAGATCGGCAGCCTGCTCTTGCCGAGCTCGATCGAGAGGCTGCAGCGCTTGGCGATCTCGACCGAGTTCTCCAGCGCTTCGGGCAGGTCGGCGAACAGCTCGGCCATCTCGGCCTGCGTCTTGAAGCACTGCTGCTCGGTGAAATGCTTCGGCCGGCGCGTGTCGGCCAGCACGTAGCCCTCGGCGATGCAGACGCGCGCCTCGTGGGCGCGGAAGTCCGCGGCGTCGATGAACTGGATCGGATGCGTCGCCACCGCCGGCAGCCCGGCCTCGCCGGCCAGCGCCAGCGTCGCGCCGATCAGTTGCTCCTGGTGCGGCTGGCCGTAGCGCTGGATCTC
This sequence comes from Rhodocyclaceae bacterium, assembly GCA_027310465.1. Lineage (GTDB taxonomy): Bacteria > Pseudomonadota > Gammaproteobacteria > Burkholderiales > Rhodocyclaceae > Nitricoxidireducens. The sequence goes on along the minus strand of DAIDAU010000198.1, from coordinate 3,930 downwards.
GAGATAGAAGCTGCCGGGGAACAGCGCTGCCCAAGCATGCGCGCGTTCGCGCGCACGCTCCGGCTTGCCGGCGAGCAGGTGCTGGCCGACGTTGCCGAGATGCGCGCCGGACAGCGCGATCAGGCCCGAGTTGTCGCCGTTCTCGATCGCCGCCAGCGAGATCTCGGCGCGGCCATGGCGGCGCGCCACGAGGTAGGCGGACGACAGCAGTTCGCATAGCCGCAGGTAGCCGGCGCGGTTCTTCGCCAGCAGCAGCAGGCGGCACGTCTCGTCGCGCGAAGGGTCGCGCCCATTGTCGGCAGATGAGTCGCTCGCCACCCAGACGTCGCAGCCGACGATCGGCTTGACGCCCGCGCCGCGCGCCCCGGTATAGAACTTGACCATGCCGAACATGTTGGCGAGGTCGGCGAGCGCCATCGCCGGCATGCCGTCGGCCGCGGCGCGCTCGATCGCCTCGTCGAGGCGAACGATGCCGTCGGTGACGGAATACTCGCTGTGGAGGCGAAGATGGACGAAGCGGGGAGCGGGCATGGGGCGTTGATTTTACCCCTGCCGCCGGTGGACGCTTTACGCGCGATGCGACCCCACCGGCGCTTCCCGCTCGAACAGCACATAGGTACTCGTTTCCGCATGCCGCAACGCCGCACGGATCGCGGCGTGTCCTGTCTTGAATTCCTTATCCCTCATAGTCGCCCGGTAGAACTTGGCATAGAAATCATCCGGATGGACCGTGATCCGGAAGGCAATCGCCGCGGCGCGAAAATCGAGCGGCCGCTGGTAGGCGTAGCGGCGGGTTTCATTCGGCATCAGACGCGTGTCCCCGCGTTCGACGGTTAGATCCAGGCTCACGTCCCGTCCGACTGCATACGCTCCATCAGGCCGAGAACTCGAGGAATTCGCGCATCATGAAGACGCGCGCGGCCTGCCTTCCGGCCGCCAATGGTCGCTGCGTCCGAACAGCGCGTCGAAAGCCTGATCGAGTTCCTCGTCCACCATATCGCTTGGCTCACGAGGCTTCCTTTCAGCGCTGCAGTTCGTTGCGCGCGGCACTATAGCTCGACACGCAGCAGGGCACGAGATAGTTCAGGGCCACGTGGAACCACGACAGCGGCTGCCCGTCGAGCATCCGTCCGCCTTGATTGATGAGGTTGAGGACCGTCCCCACCACCAGGGCCAGCCGCAGCGCGGCGAACACGATGGGTCGCCGGCAGGCTGTCTGGAGCAACAGGACGTAGGAATGCACGCGCGCGCTCTATTCCGTCGCCAGCATGGCGCGCGCCGACTCTCGCACCAGTCGTGAGATCAGTCCGATATCGGCCTCCGGCTCAAGATCCTCGGCGTTTCCCAGGTTCTCCTCGATGATGGCGAGCGCCTGCGCCGTGGGCATGCCGCGCCGGTAGGGGCGCGTGCTGGTCATCGCGTCGAAGGCATCGCAGATCCCGACGATGCGCGCGTCGGCCGGCACCGCCCAGGTCGATGGCACGGATGCTCTGCATGATGTCCTCTTGCGATGCGGTTGCCATATCCGGCAGTTGCGCCATCCGCCGATGGAAGTCCCGGTGCAGGCGCTCGACTTCCCGAAAAGCGGCGAGTTGCGAAAAACCGGGCTGGCCAGGTTGCCGTCGCGTTTCGTGGCGCGTTTATCGTTAGACGTGGAGGCGCGCTGTTTTCTTACATGGATGCTGGTCCTGTCCAGCGACGAACCTCGAACGTCGCATCGAGCGGAGTTTGAAACAGGTGGTTCGTATAGTTGCTGATGGTCTTCACCGAGATGGCCAGCAGGATGTCCAGGATGTGCCGTTCCTCGTAGCCGGCCGCAAGAAACTCTCGGACTTCGGCGCCGTCGGGCAGTCCTCGCTTGGCCACCATCGTCGTCGCGAAGCGGGCGAGCGCATCCAGCTTCCGTTCCGGCAGGCGTCGACCTTCGCGCAGCGCGTCGGTCACTTCGGCGGGAACCTTGGACATCCTGTCGGCGATGAAACTGTGGGCGGCGACGCAGTACTTGCAGTCGTTTTCGCGACTGATCGTGAGGAAGACGACTTCCTGTTCCACCGGCGAGAAGCCCGACTGGGTGCGAAACGCGGCATAGCCGTGCAGATAGGTGTCCAACAGCGCCGGCCGGTTGGCCATGCGCGCGTACATGTTGGGAATGAATCCGACCTGGGCAAGCGCCTTGTCGAGCACGGCCTTGGCATCGGGGGGCGCGGTTTCGGGCGAAACGGGAGCGAGCGTCATCTTGTAATCGGTGTGCATGGATTTGAGTTGGTTCATGTAGTCTCCGTGTCCGGTACGTGAAAAAGCAGCGTGATGCTTGTCAGGCTATTGGCTCCCGGCGGCATCGCCCATGGCCGGAAATCCGGAATACTTGTCCATTCGTTCGGGGAGGGAACTTGGATGCACTGACTGCGTTAGCCGACGGCCTCAATCTGCGCGCGAAACTCGCCTATGCAGGCGGCGTCTGCGGCGAATGGCTGATGGATCACAACTCGGACCACTCGGTCTGGTTCCATTTGTTGACCAAGGGCCGCGGATGGGTCCATTCGCCGGCGTGGAACACGCCGCTGGCGCTCGAGGACGGAGATCTGATCCTATTCCTGCCTCACGCGGCAAGACATCTTCTTTCCTACAGCAGGGACCACGTTCCAGCCGACCAGACGCATACGCGCCCTACCGACTGGGAAACGGGAGAAGCAGGGTTCGTCTGCGGCGAGATCGAACTCGGTTCGCCGACGGCGTCGCTATGGCGGGCGATGCCGGCCGAGATCATCATCCGCAAGTCGGAAGGCGGTGTCGCCTTGGGACGATTGATCGAACTCATCGTCGGTGAAGCATCGATGCAACGCTTCGGCACGGCGGCGGTCATCGAACGGCTGTGCGACAGCATCTTTCTGCTGGCGATACGCCACTGCATCGAAGCAGGCATGGTTCGGGAAGGAGTGTTCGCCGCCATGCGGGACCGCCGGCTGGCGATGGTGCTCGATCTGATCCATCGAGAGCCATGGCACCCCTGGACCATCGACGGGTTGTGCGATCGCGCCGGCTTGTCGAAGACGACGCTGACCGAGAAGTTCGGCGCCTCGATCGGCACCTCGCCGATCGAATATCTCGCCGCCTGGCGCATGCAGATCGCGGCACGCTGGCTCAGGGAGTCGGCCATTTCCGTCGAACGCGTCGCCGAACGCTGCGGCTACGAATCGGCGTCGGCGTTCAGCAAGGCATTCAAGCGCAGCTTCGGTCTGTCACCAGGAGCCTACCGCGGCAGCTTCGGCTGAAACCGGATCGTTGAAGTTGCCATAACTGCGACTTGATGTCGTCGAGCAGGTCGTCGAGCCGCCGGGTGACCGCTTTCTGGCTCGCGTCAGGCGACGCCTAGCGCCGTTAGGCTCACGCCGCCAAACTTGCCGCCGGTGCGAACCCGCCTGCGCTAATCTTGTCCATGGTTGCGGGATCGGATTAGGCGCCCAGGAGGTCAAAGCAAAATGTCGAGTCGTTTGATCAGCGATGTGATCGCCGGCCGCGCGATGCCGGCAGCCAAGCCGAACGCGACGGTGCTGGAGGCCGTGAAGATCATGAAGGCGGACCGGTCGTCCGCGGTCGTGGTCGTCGAGCGCGGCAAGCTGCTGGGAATCTGCACCGAGCGCGACGTGGTTTTCGGCGTCGTGGCCGAAGGGCTCGATCCGCGCCGCACCCGGCTCGCCGACGCCATGACGCCCGACCCGCAGACCATCGGCCCCGATCGGCCGCTCGCGCATGCGCTCCATCTGATGTACGAGGGCCGCTTCCGGCACGTTCCGGTCGTCGACGCGCGCGGCCGCCCGATCGGCCTGGTCTGCGCCAGCGATGCGCTCGACGCGGATTGCCTCGAACTGGAGAAGGACCTGGTGCGCCGCGAAGAGATCGGCGCCATTCTCTGACGCCGCGGCGCGACGG
>DAIDAU010000211.1 GCA_027310465.1 Rhodocyclaceae bacterium | reverse complement strand
GTGTAGAGGCCCCCGATGCCGGCGGTGATGCGCAGCAGGAAGCGGCGGCGCGCCCGCGCGGCACGGCCTTCCGGCGAATCCGCGAGGCCTTCGCCGGCCGACCATGATGCGCCCGGATCCATGCGTCCGCTCTCGAGGCCGGGGTTCGCGCCCGTCAGCCGAGATCGAGGGGAATGAAGATCTTGGCGCCGTTGCGCTCGATCAGCAGCGCCGCATGCTTGCCGGACTTGGAAACCAGCGAACGCAACTGGTCGACACTCTTCACCGGCTCGCCGTTGAACGACAGCACGATGTCGTCCGGCCGCAATCCCGCGCGCGCCGCGGCGCCCGTCGCTTGCTGCACGACGAGGCCGCCCGACACGTCGGCCTGCTTGCGCTCCTCGGGCGTCAGCGGCCGCACCGCCAGGCCGAGCCGGCCCTTGTCGACGCTGCTGCTCTCCTCGGGCGCCGCCATGGCTTCCTTCTCGGGCTTGAGCTCGGCGATGGTCGTCGCCACCCGCCTGGTTTCGCCCTTGCGCCAGATCTCGAGGTTGGCGCGCGTTCCCGGCCGCATGCCGGCGACCAGCGGCGGCAGGTCTGAGGAACGCGAGATCGGCTTGTCGTCGATCTTGAGGATGATGTCGCCGGCCTGCAGCCCCGCCTTCTCGGCCGGACTGCCCTTCTCCACCGCGCCGATCAGCGCGCCTTCGGCGCGCTTCAGGCCGAAGGACTCGGCGAGCGGCTGCGAGACTTCCTGGATGCTGACGCCCAGGCGCCCGTGGGACACCTTGCCGTGCTGCACCAGCTGTTCCTCTATCTTCATCGCGACGTCGATCGGGATGGCGAAGGACACGCCCTGATAGCCGCCGCTGCGGCTGTAGATCTGCGAGTTGATGCCGATCACCTCGCCCTTGAGGTTGAACAGCGGACCGCCCGAGTTGCCCGGATTCACGGCCGCGTCGGTCTGGATGAAGGGCACGTAGCTGTCGTCGGGCAGCGAGCGCCCCTTGGCCGAGACGATGCCCGCCGTGACGCTGTTCTCGAAGCCGAACGGCGAGCCGATCGCCAGCACCCATTCGCCGACGCGCGTGTCGGCGGGGTTGCCGAAATGCACCACCGGCAGGTTGCTGGCCGGAATCCGCAGCAGCGCCACGTCGGTCAGCGGATCGGTGCCGAGCACCTTGGCCTTGAACTCGCGCTTGTCGGTGAGCTTGACGATCACCTCGTCGGCATCGTCGATGACGTGCGCGTCGGTGAGCACCAGGCCGTCGGGACTGATGATGAAGCCCGAACCGAGACTATGCACGGGCACCCCGCCGTGCGGGACGATCTGGAAATGCTTGAAGAACGGATACATCGGATCGTCGGGATCGATCGGCGGGTTGATGCCGTTGAGGGCGTTCTTCACCGTTCCCGTCACGCTGATGTTGACGACGGCGGGACCGTTGCGCTCGACGATGCCGCTGAAATCGGGCAGCGCGGCGGCCGGGACGCCGCCCGAGATCGCGGGCGTCGAGGCGAGCGGCACGGCGGACTGCGACGCCGCCTGCGCGTTCGTCGTCGCCGGCTGGCCGCCGAAGCCGACGTAGGCGCCGGCGAGAGAGACGGTCAGGATCGCCGCCGCCAGGCTGAGACTCTTGCGTAGCATGCTGGTCTCCTTTGAAGTCAGGCCGGCGCTCGCCGGCGGAAAGCGAGATGCGGAATTCCCCTATGGGACTTGAAAGCCGCGCCGAAAGTTCACCGTATAGGCTGGATAGCGAAGCCGCAGCCCTGCCATTCGGCACCCGTGGCCGACGCGGCGCAGGGTCAGCTGCCGCTGAACCAGTTGTAGCCCCGGTCCTCCCAGTAGCCGCCGGGATAGACGTTGGTGACGAAGATGGCCGCGATGTGCTTGGGGTTCTTGAAGCCGAGCTTGGTGGGGATGCGCAGCTTCATCGGGAAGCCGTACTCGGGCGGCAGCGTGCGGCCGTCGTAGCTGAGGGCCAGCAGCGTCTGCGGGTGCAGCGCCGTCGCCATGTCGATGCTCGTCGAGTAGTCGTCCAGGCACGAGAAGCCGACGTACTTCGCCGTCAGGTCGGCGCCGACGCGCTTGAGGAAATCCGAGAACCGCACGCCGCCCCATTTGCCGATGGCGCTCCAGCCTTCGACGCAGATGTGTCGCGTCACCTGGTCGGTCTGCGGCAGGCGACGGAGTTCGGGCAGCGTCCACGCATGCCGGTCGGCGACCAGGCCGCCGATCTCGAGCCGGTACGGTTCAGCGTCCACCTCGGGCACTTCGTCGCGGTCGTAGTAGGCGTTGAACGGGAACGGCCGCGTGATCATCGATTCGGGATAGGTCGGCGCCAGCCGGTTGGGATCGAACAGCCAGGCTTGCACCTCGTCGTTGAAGCGCGAAACCTCGATCAGCACGCGCTCGGCCGATTCCTCGTCGACCAGCGTGCAGCCGGACAGCAGCGAGAGGCCGCCGAGCGTCAGCGCGCGGCGCAGGAACAGCCGCCGCGCCGGCGACGGCAGCTCGCGCAGCGCGCGGCGCACGACGGCGTCTTCGTCGAGGGCAAGGCGTTTGCGTTTCATGGTCAGCGTCCCCGCGTCATCAACAGCAGCGTCTTCGGCACCAGCGCCGCCATCGCCACGTGCAGCGCGGTGAAACCGACCAGCGCCGCCATGGCGAGGAAATGGACCACGCGCGCGCTGTCGTAGCCGCCGAACAGTTCGCGCAGCAGCGGGAACTGCACCGACTTCCACACCACCAGCCCCGAGAGCACCAGCACGACGAGGTCCAGCACGGCGAAGACATAGGCGAGCTTCTGCACGGCGTTGTAGTGCCACGGATCGTCGTGCGCCAGCCTCCCCCGCACGGCGGCGCCGAGATCGCGCAGCACGTCGCGCGCATGCAGCGGCAGGAAGCGGCGGGGAAAGCGGCCGCTGGCGAAGTTCAGCGCCAGATAGACGACGCCGTTCGCCGCCAGCACCCACATGGCGGCGAAATGCCACAGCAGCGCGCCGGCCAGCCAGCCGCCGAGGGTGATCGAATCCGGAAAATGGAAGGCGAAGATCGGCGAGGCGTTGTAGATGCGCCACCCGCTGGCGACCATGACCAGCACGGCCAGCGCGTTGATCCAGTGCGTCAGCCGCAGCCACAGCGGGTGAACCTTGGCCGTCTTCACGTTCTCTTGACTCCAGCGCGGTGCAAGGGGACTACGCGCGTAAGACCTTGGTGTTTCCTCGCCGTTCCTCTGCTATACCGGAAAGCGTCGCCCCATTTGAGGGTTTCAGGTAAGGCGCATACGGGGATTCGAGGATAGCCAGCCCGCGCAGCGCCCTGCAACATCACCGACGGCCAGTTCCCGGCGGGGCCACGCCGACCAGCAGAAGGAAAGACGCGATGAGATCGACGACATCGACCATTCAGGAACGTCCCGCGGTGGAGGAAGCCTCCTCGGCCTTCAAGGTCCCGCGCTCGCTCGCCGCCCTCGCCGACCGGGCCGGCTTCCGCTTCAACGGCAGCGAGCCCTGGGACGTCCGCGTCGCCGATCCGCGGCTCTACCGGCGCATCGCCGCCGATGGCTCGCTGGGCTTCGGCGAAGCCTACGTCGACGGGTGGTGGGAATGCGACCGCATCGACGAGCTGTGCCATCGCCTGCTCGCCGTCGACGTCGACCGCCACGTCGACGGCCGGCTGCGCTTCCATATGCTCGGCGATTTCCTGCGCCATACGCTGTTCAACCTGCAGTCCTACCGGCGCGCCTTCCAGATCGGCAAACGGCATTACGACATCGGCAACGACGTCTTCGAGACCATGCTCGACTCGAGCATGACCTACTCGTGCGCCTATTGGGAGCGCACCGACACGCTCGAAGACGCGCAACGCTACAAGCTCGACATGATCTGCCGCAAGCTCGAACTCAAGCCGGGCGAGCGCCTGCTCGACATCGGCGTCGGCTGGGGCGGGCTGGCGCGCCACGCGGCGCAGCACTACGGCGCCGAGGTCTTCGGCATCACCGTCTCCCAGGAGCAGCAGAAGCTCGCGCGCGAGCGCTGCGCCGGCCTGCCGGTGCGCATCGAGCTGATGGACTACCGCGACCTGCAGGGCCGCTTCGACAAGGTGGCCTCGGTCGGCATGTTCGAGCACGTCGGCGTCAAGAACTACGAGCGCTACTTCGCCACCGCCGCGCGCGCGCTCAAGGACCACGGCCTGTTCCTGCTGCACACCATCGGCAACCACGTCACGGTACGCGGCCAGGACCCGTGGCTCGAGAAGTACATCTTCCCCAACAGCCAGATCCCGTCCGCGGCGGAAATCACGCGCGCCGCCGAGAGCCGCTTCCTCGTCGAGGACTGGCACAACTTCGGCGCCGACTACGATCGCACGCTGATGGCCTGGTGGGCCAACTTCGAGCGCGGCTGGCCGGCTCTCGCGCCCAAGTACGGCAACCGTTTCTATCGGCTGTGGAAGTATTACCTGCTCAGCTGCGCCGGATACTTCCGCTCGCGTCGCGGGCAGTTGTGGCAGCTGGTGCTGAGCAAGCGGGAGCGGGCGGGGGGGTATCGGTCGGTGAGGTGAGCGGTTGATCGGTTTGCTTTAACCGCCAAGGGCGACGGGGGGTCGTCGCCGCTTCGCATCGAGCGCAGCAGGGCACCCCGTCGGCACGAGCGTCGCCGACATGGAGCGCAGCGGACCACCCCGTCGGCACGAGCAGCGCACAGCGCCCCGAATCTCTAATCAGCTAGCGTTCGTATTTGAACGACAAGCTCACCCGCGCTCGATACGAAATCACCGAGTTCTCCGATATCGCCATGTCGAGCTTCATGATTTCCGCGACGCGGAGGTCGCGCACGCTGGAGCCGGCGGCCTGCACGGCGTTTCTCGCCGCCTCTTCCCACGAAGTGGGGCTGGTTCCGACGACTTCGATGATTTTATAAACGCTGTCCGGCATGGTCTCCTCCATCGTTGTCCCCTCCACCGCTGTGGGCGGATCGCTCATGAAGCCGCTCGGTGCGGCACTTCCAGACGGCAACTCTAGAGATCGCGGGACGCGCCGCCTATACCGGGCAGGGGGTAATCGGACTACCCGAAGTCCGGCGGCGAGGAAAAAAAAGACTGCGCCGAAGAGGAGGAGGAGGAACGGCGCAGTCGGACCGCGGCAGATCGCCGCGGCGGAAACGGGGGAACGAGGCGATGCCTCGTGCACGTATCAGGGCATGACGAAGACGGCCTTTTCCTTGAGCTTGATCGAAGCGTCCTCGGCTGCCGCGATGTCGATGAAGACGGGATGCGAGCCCTGCCGGGCGGCTTCGGGCGGCACGCGCACGGGGATCACCATCGACTTGGTACTGGCGGCTGCCACCTCCACCTCGGGCGTGCCGGCGAAGCGGATGCCATCGAGGCCGGCGATGCCGAGGCGATAGACGTGCGGCTTCTCGTCGGTGTTCATGAGGCGCAGCGTGAACACGTTCTCGATCAGGCCGTCCTCGACTTCGCGCGCCATGACGCCGCGGTCGCGGATGATGTCGACCTTGAGCGGCGTGCGCATGGCGATGCCGAGCGCCGTGGCGCTGCAGATGGTCAGCAGCACGCCGGTGTAGATCAGGATGCGCGGGCGCACCAGGTGCCCCATGATCTCCTTGCTGCCCCAGCCCTTCGCCATCGCATTCTCGGTCGAGTAGCGCACCAGGCCGCGCGGCAGGCCGGTCTTGTCCATGACGCCGTCGCAGACGTCGACGCAGGCCGAGCAGCCGATGCACTCGTACTGCAGGCCGTTGCGGATGTCGATGCCGGTCGGGCAGACCTGCACGCACAGGCCGCAGTCGATGCAGTCGCCCTTGCCGGCGTGGTCGCCGTTCTTCGAGCGCGGGCCGCGCGGCTCGCCGCGCGCGGCGTCGTAGGTGACGATCAGCGTGTCGGGATCGAACATCACGCCCTGGAAGCGCGCGTAGGGGCACATGTACTTGCACACCTGCTCGCGCATGAAGCCGGCCATGAGATAGGTGAAGAAGGCGTAGAAGAAGATCCAGAAGGTCTGCCAGCCGCCCAGGCGCCATTCGAGGAACTCGCTGACCTGCGCGCGGATCGGCGTGAAGTAGCCGGCGAAGGTGAAGCCGGTCCACAGCGCCACCGCGATCCAGGCGGCGTGCTTGGTGGCCTTGATGCCGAGCTTGGGGGCGTCGAGCGGCGCCTTGTCGAACTTCATGCGCGCGTTGCGCTCGCCCTCGATCTTCTCCTCGAGCCACATGAAGATCTCGGTGTAGACGGTCTGCGGGCAGGCGTAGCCGCAGAACAGGCGGCCGCCGATCGCCGTGAACAGGAACAGCGCGTAGGCCGAGATGATCAGCAACACGGCGAGGTAGAAGACGTCCTGCGGCCACAGCACCAGGCCGAACAGGTAGAACTTGCGCTGCACCAGGTCGAACAGCACGGCCTGGCGGCCGTTCCACGGCAGCCAGCAGAGGCCGTAGAAGATCGCCTGGGAAATCCACACCAGCGTCCAGCGCCACTGGGCGAAGAAGCCGCCCACCGAACGGACGTAGATCTTCCTGCGTCGGGCATAGAGGCCTTCCGAGGCCGGGACGGCGGCGGCGGCATTGGGTGCATTCATCTGCGATCTCCTGTCGAATGTTCTTGCCGCATGCTCAGGCGCAGCGATAGATGCCGGGCTGCGCCTGCTTGGCGATGAATTCGTCGCGCGTGATGCCGGCGAATCGGGGATTGACCTCGCGCTGCTCGCCGATGCACGAGACGCGGCGGCCGACGAAGTCGTGGGCGGGATACATCAGGGTCTCGTCGGGCAGCGTCAACAGCTTGCGCGTGACGCTGTCGAACAGCAGCCCCTCGTCGCCGGCGCCGGCCATGCCGCAGTCGTCGATCAGCAGCGCGTCGCCGGTGAACACGCGGTCGCGCCACAGGTAGGAGATGCAGCCCGGCGTATGCCCCGGCGTGGCGCGGCAACGCAGCAGCTCGTCGCCGAAGGGAATTACGGCGTGGTCGTCGACGACGACGTCGATGCCGACCATGCCGCCGCGTCCGCTCGCCACGCACAGCGCGCCGGTGGCGCGGCACAGCTCCGCGGCGCTTCCGGCATGGGCGTCGTGGCTGTGGGTCAGCAGCACCTGCGTCAGGCGCACCTGCAGCTCGTCGAGCAGGCCGAGATAGAGCGTGTTCTGCCCGGGCGCCGGATCGATGACGATCGCCTCGCGGCGGTCGGTGTCGGCGAGCAGGTAGGCGTAGGCGTGGGTGCGCGGTTCGTGGAGCTGGCGGAAATGGGTCATGGACGCTCTTCGGGCGTGGCTTGATTGGCCCAATCGCTTACTCAAGGAATGTGCCACCCGGCGAGCCGCGCGCGAAAATCACATACACAATTGTTTTTATTGATAGTTATCGACGCGCGCAGGGGCGTCGGCGACGGCCCCTTGACTGCCTATTTCGGCAGCCATCACGCGCATTGCTGGTATAGTGCTGCCATTCCTGGCACCCGTCGCTGCGATGAACCACCCGAACAAGTCGCTCCCGGAACTCCTGTCCTTCCTCGACGGCCGTGCCGAGCCGTGCATCGTCATGGACGCCGACTTCCGCATCGTCGCCGCCAATCGCGCCTACTCGCGCGAGTTCGCCCAGGGGCGGCCGCTGGTGGGGCGCCACTGCTACGAGGTGTCCCACCACTTCACGGTGCCGTGCGACCAGGCGGGTGAGTCCTGTCCGCTGCGCATGAGCCAGGAGAGCGGCCAGTTGCAGCGCGTGCTCCACCTGCATCACACGCCGCGCGGCGAGGAGCACGTCGATGTCGAGACGACGCCGGTCCGCGACGCCAACGGCGACATCGCCTGGTTCGTCGAGACGCTGCGCGTCGTCAAGCAGGCCTCGAGCCGGCCGACCGCCGAAGGCCTGGTCGGCCGCTCGCCGGGCTTCAACCGCATGCTGGCGCTGCTGATGCGCGTGGCGCCGACCGATGCCGCCGTGCTGCTGCTCGGCGAGACCGGCACCGGCAAGGAGCTCGTCGCGCAACTGCTGCACGAGGCGGGCAAGCGCGCCGCCGGCCCCTTCGTCGCGGTCGACTGCTCGGGGCTGACGGAAACGCTGTTCGAAAGCGAGCTGTTCGGCTACGAGAAGGGTGCGTTCACCGGCGCCAATCACCGCAAGGTCGGCCTGATCGAAGCCGCCAGCGGCGGCACGCTGTTCCTCGACGAGGTCGGCGACATCCCGCTGCCGCTGCAGGTGAAGCTGCTGCGCCTGCTCGAGACCGGCACCTACCGGCGCGTCGGCGGCATCGAGACGCTGCGCTCGGATTTCCGCCTGGTCTGCGCGACGCACCGCGACCTGCGCGAGATGGTCGAGCGCGAGGCGTTCCGGCGCGACCTCTACCACCGCATCAGCGTCTTCCCGATCGCCGTGCCGTCGCTGGCCGAGCGCACCGAGGACATCCCGCTGCTCGCCGATTCCTTCCTCAAGCGCGTCGCGGGCGAGCGCCATCTGCATCTGTCGCCCGCGGCCGCCGAGGCGCTGCGGCGGCGCCGCTATGCCGGCAACATCCGCGAGCTGCGCAACCTGATCGAGCGCGCCTCGATCCTCGCCGACGGCGACGAGATCACGCCCGCGCACCTCGATCCCGACGCACCGGCAAGCGGGACGCCGCCCGCCGCCGCAGCGGCGGGCACGGCGTTCATCGTGGACGAGCCGCTCGGACTGGACGAACTGGAAACGCGCTACGTGCGCTGGGTGCAGCAGCGTTTCGGCGGCGACCGCAAGTCGCTTGCGGCGCGCCTCAAGGTCGGCACGCGCACGCTCTACCGCAAGCTCAAGGCCGCGGCGTCCCAACCGCCGCGCTAGGGACCGGCGCAGCCTCCGCCGGGATCAGCCGCCCTCGCCGCGGTTCATCATGTGGTCGGCGATCGGCACCAGCGCCTCGTAGAGCTTGGCGCGCAGTTCGGCGTCGGGCACCACTTCCTCCAGCGCGAGGCGCATGCACAGCAGCCACGCGTCGCGCCCTTCGGGGCCGATCGGGAACGGCAGGTGGCGGCGGCGCAGCATCGGATGGCCGAACTTGTCGGTGTAGAGCGGCGGGCCGCCGAGCCAGCCTGACAGGTACATGACGAGCTTCTCGGCCGACGGCGCCAGGTCGCGCGGGTGCAGCTTGCGCGCGGCGTAGGCTTCCGGCAGCTCGTCCATCAGTTCGTAGAAGCGCGCCACCAAGCGGCGCACCGCCGGTTCGCCGCCGAGGCGCTCGTAGGCGGAAACGGTCTTCGTCATCCTCTCGCCCCTCAGTGCGCGCGCGGCGCCCGCTCGATGCCGGCGATCGCCGTGCCGGCATCGAAGCCGCGGGTCTTGAACCAGCCGCCGTTCATCTCGAGCGCGAACTTCGCCGGCTTGGCGGCGCAGTGGCTGTCGTCGGTCTGCGGCGCCATCTCCTCGACGTTGATGATGCTTCCCTGCTCGTCGATGAAGGCGACGGCGAGCGGCAGCAGCGTGTTGCGCATCCACATGCAATGCCGTCCCGGAGCGTCGAAGACGAACAGCATGCCGTGCTGCGGCGGCATCGTCTTGCGGCGCATCAGGCCGACCTCGCGGCTCGGCTCGGTGGCCGCGACTTCCGCTTCGATGCGGTACATGCCGGCGGTCAGTTCCATCGCCGGAAGGCCTTGCGCGGATGCGCCGCTCGAGAGGCTCAATGCTGTCAGCATGAACATCGAGCTCGTCAGGGTCTTGAACACGTGGAATCTCCTCGTTTAGTCGCGCGCCATGTTACACCGGGTGAGGGGACGGCCCGGGGCCGCAGATTCTGTAAGTGCTCGGTTCGGTGGAGTGCTGGCTGCGTGGACGCTCGCACCGACGGGGTGCCCTGCTGCGCGTAAGTAAAGGAGGAGGCGGACGCCCTATCGCTTTTGTCCGCCGGGGGACACGGAGCGGCGACGACCACCCGTCGCCCGTGGCGGTTAGATGCTCTAAAGAAACCGATCAAGCAACCTGCGACTACCCGCGTCGAGCGCCGCCAGATCGCGGATCAGGAACTGGATGCCATGGCTGTCGACGACCAGCAGCGTCTGCGCCGACAGGCGATGGATGTCCTCCTCGCCTTTCAGCACGAACTCGGTGTCGCCGCGGTCGGTTTCGACGCGCCAGGTGCTCGGCGTGGCGAAGCTCGACACGCCGGAGAGGCGCCGGATCTGCGGCATGAATTCGCGTGCCGCGAGTTCCGCCTCGACCAGCGCGCGCATCGCTTCCGGCAGGTCGGCGAGGCTGTCGATCCACGCCAGCTCGTGGCCGTCGGCGCCGACCAGCGCGATGCCGTGCTGCGGATCGGCGATCGGGAAGGCGCGCACGGGGACGACGCCGTCGTGAAGCTCGCCATCGGCGCCGCGGAACGAGAGGCGGTCGAAGGCGTTGCGGCTCAACTGGAAATCAGGCTTCGGCAACGGCGACCTCCACTTCTTCGCGCCCGAGATCGTCGAGCTCGACATCGACGTTGCGCGCCTGCGCCTGGTAGAGCCGCCAGTAGTGGCCTTCGCGCGCCATCAGGGCGTCGTGGCTGCCGATCTCGACGATGCGGCCGCGGTCCATGACGACGAGGCGGTCGGCCTGGCGCAGCGTCGACAGGCGGTGGGCGATGGCGATGGTGGTGCGGCCGCGCACGAGGTTGTCGAGCGCCTTCTGGATTTCCTTTTCCGTTTCGGTATCGACCGAGGACGTCGCCTCGTCGAGGATCAGGATGCGCGGGTCGATCAGCAGCGCGCGGGCGATCGAGATGCGCTGGCGCTCGCCGCCCGAGAGGCCCTGGCCGCGTTCGCCGACCAGCGAGTCGTAGCCTTGCGGCAGGCGCAGGATGAACTCGTGGGCGTTGGCGGCGCGCGCCGCGGCGACGATCTCGGCGCGCGTCGCGTCGGGCCGGCCGTAGGCGATGTTGTCGGCAATGCTGCCGAAGAACAGGAAGGGCTCCTGCAGCACCAGGCCGATGTGGCGGCGATAGTCGGCCACCGGAACCGAGCGCACGTCGATGCCGTCGATCTGGATCGATCCTTCCGTGACGTCGTAGAAGCGGCAGATCAGGTTCACCAGCGTGCTCTTGCCCGAGCCGCTGTGGCCGACGAGGCCGATCATCTCGCCGGGCCGGATGTCGAGGTCGAGGTCGCGGATCACCGAGCGGTTGCCGTAACGGAAGCCGACGCTGCGCAGCGCGATGCGGCCTTCGACGTGTTCGAGGTGCACCGGATTCGCGGGCTCGGGCACGCTCGAGACGTGGTCGAGGATGTCGAAGATACGCTTGGCGCCGGAGGCCGCCTTCTGCGTCACCGAGACGATGCGGCTCATCGAGTCGAGCCGCGTGTAGAAGCGGCCGATGTAGGCGAGGAAGGCGGTCAGCACGCCGACGGTGATCTCGCTCTTCGACACCTGCCAGATGCCGAAGGCCCAGACCACCAGCAGGCCGATCTCGGTGAGCAGCGTGACGGTGGGCGAGAACAGCGACCAGGTCTTGTTGATGCGGTCGTTGACCAGCAGGTTGTGCCGGTTGGCCTCGCGGAAGCGCGCCGTCTCGCGCTTTTCCTGGGCGAAGGCCTTGACCACGCGGATGCCGGGAATGGTGTCGGCGAGGATGCTGGTGACTTCCGACCAGACCCGGTCGATCTTCTCGAAGCCCGTGCGCAGGCGGTCGCGCACCACGTGGATCATCCAGGCGATGAGCGGCAGCGGCACGAAGGTCACCAGCGCGAGCCAGGGGTTGATGGAGAACAGGATGACCGCCGTCATGACGATCATCAGCACGTCGTTGGCGAAGTCGAGCAGGTGCAGCGAGAGGAACACGCAGATGCGGTCGGACTCGGAGCCGATGCGCGAAATCAGGTCGCCGGTGCGCTTGCCGCCGAAGTATTCGAGCGACAGGCGCAGCAGGTGCTCGTAGGTGGCGGTGCGCAGGTCGGCGCCGATGCGCTCGGAGACCAGCGCCAGGATGTAGGTGCGGGCCCAGCCGAGGCCCCAGCCGAGCAGCGCGGCGAGCAGCAGGCCGCCCAGATACAGCGCCACCAGATGCGCGTCGATCGGCACGCCGTTCTGGTAGGGAATCAGCACCTTGTCCATGATCGGCATGGTCAGGTAAGGCGGGATCATGTTGGCCGCCGTCGTCATCAGCGTCAGGGCGAAGCCGGCGAACAGCGCGCCGCGATAGGGACGGGCGAAGCGCCACAAGCGCAGCAGCGTCCAGGTCGACGGCGGCGCGTGGATCTCGCGCGAGCAGATCGGGCACTCTTCCTGGCCCGGCTCGAGCGCCGTCTTGCACTGCGGGCAGAGGTTCTCCTCGCGCACGCGCACCGGCCTGCCGGTGCTTAGGCTCTCCAGGCGGCGCTCGGCGTGGTCGAGTACCTGCAGCGCCGCGACGTTCCTGCCCAGCGTGTAGCGCCAGGAGGCCAGGCGCGAAACCTCGTCGCAGAGTTCCAGCGTGCCGACGCCGGCGTGGTCGGAATGCCGCAGGCTCAGGCCCGCGCGCAAGTCCCAGCTGCGCCAGGCTTCCGAGCCCGGATCGCGCGCCAGCAGGCGCCGTTCGGTGACCGCCAGCAGGCCGCGCGCGAAGCGCAGGCCGGCGTCGAGGTCAACCTCGACGTGGGCCAGAACGTTCTCTCCAGATGCCAGCTGCGTTTCGAGTTCCGCCGGGACGGCGTCGAAACGGGCTGGCGCAAGCGGGGAAAGAGGAGAAATCTCGTTAGGCATCTCTGGCGGGGTCGCTCGTTAAGACCGCCTTCGGGCGAACAACGAACAATTACGGTAACCTTGCAAAACGCGAAGAATTCTAACCCACGGCACCCGCTCCCCGCCTTTCCCCGGCCCGCCGCGCGGCAGAGCGTACGCCACAGCACGATCCTGATGAAACAGCTTTTCTGCCAATGCGCGTCGCATGCGACGCGACCGGGCCCGCTCCCATGAGCCGCCGCGACCTCGTCTTCCGCCGCATCACGCCGCTGCGCGGACCCAACATCTGGACTTACCGGCCCGCCGTCGAAGTGCTGCTCGACATCGGCGAATTCGAGGATTTCCCGTCGAATCTGCTGCCGGGCTTCGTCGACCGGCTGATCGCCTGGCTGCCGGGTCTCGCCACGCACCGCTGCGGCGTCGACGCCGAAGGCGGCTTCGTGCTGCGCCTGCGCGAGGGCACCTGGATGGGCCACATCCTCGAGCACGTGGTGCTCGAGCTGCAGGGCCAGATCGGCATGCGCACGGGCTTCGGCAAGACGCGCGAAACCGGCGAGCGCGGCGTCTACAAGATGGTGGTGCGCTCGCGCGACGAGGAGACGACGCGCGCCTGCCTCGACACGGCCCGCGAACTGCTGCTGGCCGCGGTCGCCGACACGCCCTTCGACATGGCCGCGAAGATGCAGCCGCTGCTCGACATGGCCGATTCGAAGCTGCTCGGCCCGAGCACCGCGGCCATCGTCGACGCCGCAACCGAGCGCGGCATCCCGTCGATCCGGCTCACCGACGGCAACCTCGTGCAGCTCGGCTACGGCGCCGCCAGCCGGCGCATCTGGACGGCCGAGACGGACGCGACTTCGGCGATCGCCGAAGGCATCGCCAGCGACAAGGACCTGACCAAGCGGCTGCTCGAATCCTGCGGCGTGCCGACCCCCGGCGGCCGCGTGGTGGACAGCCCCGAGGACGCCTGGGACGCGGCGCAGGACATCGGCCTGCCGGTGGTGGTCAAGCCGAGCGACGCCAATCACGGCCGCGGCGTGTCGATGGAGCTGATGACGGAAGAACAGGTGAAGGCGGCCTTCCCCGTCGCCGACGCCGAGGGCAGCGAGGTCATGGTCGAGCGCTATATCCGCGGCCAGGAGCATCGGCTGCTGGTCGTCAACGGCCGCCTGGCGGCGGCGGCGCGCGGCGAGATCGCCAAGGTGACGGGCGACGGCAAGTCCACGATCCGCCAGCTGATCGACGTCCAGCTCAACACCGATCCGCGCCGCGGGCTGGCCGAGGAATGCCCGCTGAGCCCGATCCTGCTCGACGTCGAGCCGGCCGTGCGCCTCGAGCTGAAGCGCCAGGGCTACGACGGTGAATCGGTGCCGCCGGCCGGCCAGGAAGTCACCGTCCAGCGCAACGGCAACATGAATTTCGATGTCACCAAGGACGTGCATCCGAGCATCGCGGCGGCCGGCGAACTGGCGGCGCGCGTCGTCGGGCTCGACATCGCCGGCATCGACTTCGTCGCTGACGACATCGCGCTGCCGCTCGACGGACAACAGGCAGCCGTCGTGGAGGTGAATGCCGGTCCCAGCCTGCTGATGCACCTCAAGCCCGAGTTCGGCGAGCCGCAGCCCGTCGGCGAAGCCATCGTCGACAGCCTGTTCCCGGCCGACCGCGACGGGCGCATTCCCATCGTCGGCGTCGCCGGCACCAGCGGCATGACGATCGTCGCGCGCCTCGTCGCCTGGCTGCTGCAGCTCTCCGGCAAGCATGTCGGCGTCGCCTGCGCGGCAGGCGCCTTTCTCGACGCCCGCCGCGCCGAAGCCGGCGATTGCGTCAACTGGCAAAGCAGCCACCGCCTGCTGCTGAACCGCGCGCTCGAAGCCGCGGTGTTCGAGAACGACGGCCGCATGATGCTCGACGAGGGCCTCGCCTACGATCGCTGCCAGGTCGGCGTCGTGACGCGCATCGAGGCGCCGGAGAACCTGGAGGCGCATTACGTGCGCACTAAAGACGACGCCTACAACGTGCTGCGCACGCAGGTCGACGTCGTGCTGTCCGACGGCACCGCCGTGCTCAACGCCGGCGATCCGCTGGTGGCGAAGATGGCGCCGCTCTGCGACGGCGACGTGATCCTGTTCGCGCTCGACGAAGCGGCCGTCGCCGCGCATCGCGCCAAGGGCGGACGCGCGGTGCTGGCGCGCGACGGCGCGATCGTGCTGGCGCGCGGCGGCGAAGAGAAGGTGCTGGCCGAACTCGCCGCGATCCCCGCCGCCGGCGCGCAGAGTGCGCAGGAAATCGAGCAGGTGCTCGCGGCCGTCGGCGCCGCCTGGGCGCTCGGCATCGCCGAAGATCTGATCCGCGCCGGAGCCGAGACCTTCATGCGCGAGCAGGCCGAACCGTGCCGCGCCAAGCCGGCGCCCGCAGCCAGGCGCTAAAGGGGAATCATGGAAGTTTCACGCATCAGGGCGCTGCGCGGCCCCAACCTCTGGAGCCGCCACACGTCGATCGAGGCCATCGTCACCTGCGCCGACGGCGAGCGCGTCATCGGCGCGGTCCCCGATTTCGAGCCGCGGCTGCGCGAGCGCTTTCCCGAGATCGGCTTCCTGCAGCCGACCAGCCACGACGAAGCGATCTCGATGGCGCACGCGCTCGAGTTCGCGGCGCTCGGGCTGCAGGCCCAGGCCGGCTGTCCGATCACCTTCAGCCGCACCACCGAAACGCTCGAGCCCGGCGTCTACCAGGTCGTCGTCGAATACAGCGAAGAAGCGGTGGGCCGGCTCGCCTTCGATCTGGCAGAAGAATTGTGCAAGGCCGCCGTCGACAACGCGCCGTTCGACCTCGACGCGGCGCTCAGGCGCCTGCGCGAGCTCGACGAGGACCAGCGCCTGGGGCCGAGCACCGGCTCCATCGTCCAGGCCGCCGCCGCGCGCGCCATCCCGTTCCGCCGGCTGACGTCCGGCAGCCTGGTGCAGCTCGGCTGGGGCAGCCGGCAGCGCCGCATCCAGGCGGCGGAGACCGACCGCAGCAGCGCCATCGCCGAATCGATCGCGCAGGACAAGGAGCTCACCAAGAACCTGCTGCGCTCGGCCGGCGTGCCGGTGCCCGCGGGCCGGCCGGTGACCGACGCCGAGGATGCCTGGAAGGCCGCCGGCGAGATCGGCGGCGCGGTGGTGGTGAAGCCGCGCGACGGCCGCCAGGGCAAGGGCGTCGCGGTGAACCTGCAGACGCGCGAGCAAGTGCTGGCAGGCTACGCCGCGGCCGCCGAGATCAGCTCGCAGGTGATGGTCGAGCGCTACATGACCGGCAACGACTTCCGCATGCTGGTGGTCGGCGACCGGCTGGTCGCCGCCGCCCGCCGCGATCCGCCGCAGGTGATCGGCGACGGCGCGCAGACGGTGCGCCAGCTCGTCGACATCGTGAACAGCGACCCGCGCCGCAGCGAAGGCCACGCCACCTCGCTGACCAAGATCCGCTTCGACGACATCGCCCTGGCGCGGCTGGCCGAGCAAGGCTACACGGCCGATTCCGTGCCGCCCAAGGGCGCGCGCGTGATCCTGCGCAACAATGCGAACCTGTCGACCGGCGGCACGGCGACGGACGTCACCGACGACGTGCATCCGGACCTGGCCGCCGCGGCGGTGGCCGCCGCGCAGATGGTTGGGCTGGACGTCTGCGGCATCGACGTCGTTTGCGATACGGTGCTGAAGCCGCTGCAGGAACAGGGCGGCGGCATCGTCGAGGTCAACGCCGCGCCGGGACTGCGCATGCACCTGTCGCCCTCCTACGGCAAGGGACGCGCGGTCGGCAAGGCGATCGTCGACATGATGTTCGCGCCCGGCGCGGATGCGCGCATCCCGATCGTCGCCGTCGCCGGCACCAACGGCAAGACCACCACCGTGCGGCTGACCGCGCACCTGCTCGGCGCCGCCGGCAACCGCGTCGGCATGACGAATTCGGACGGCGTCTATGTCGAGCGCCGCCGCATCGACACGGGCGACTGCAGCGGCCCCAAGAGCGCGCGCAACATCCTGTTGCATCCCGACGTCGACGCCGCGGTGTTCGAGACGGCGCGCGGCGGCATCCTGCGCGAGGGCCTGGCCTTCGACCGCTGCAACGTCGCGGTCGTCACCAACATCGGCATGGGCGACCACCTGGGCCTGAGCTACATCAGCAGCGTCGAGGATCTCGCCGTGGTGAAG
>DAIDAU010000208.1 GCA_027310465.1 Rhodocyclaceae bacterium | reverse complement strand
GCTTTACGGCGCCATCGACCGCAGCGACGGCTTCTACCGCGCGCCGGTCGCGCCCGGCCACCGCTCGCCGGTCAACGTGCGTTTTCATCTGCGCGACGAGCGGCTCACCGACGCTTTCGTCACGCAGGCCGAAGCGGCTGGCCTTTGGCACCTGCGCGGCCACCGCCATGTCGGCGGCGTGCGCGCCAGCCTCTACAACGCGATGCCGGAAGCGGGCGTCGCTGCGCTCGTCGATTTCATGGCCGGCTTCGCCCGGCGTCACGGATGACACCGCGCCGGTTTTGGCCGCGGCGGCCGTGCCTGGCCGGCGGCATCGACAAGGACGGCCGGCGTGCGGTGGAACTGCTGGCTCTCGGCTTCGGCGGCGTCGAGTTCGGCACGGTCACGCCGCGGCCGCAGCCCGGCCGCAACGTCGGCGTCGCGGCGCTTGCGGCGCGCCTCGCGGCGCTGGGCAGCGCGCGACCGAGGGGCGTGCTCGTCGGCATCGGCATCGGTCTCGGCGATGACTGCAGCATTACGCGGCTCGCCGCCGAATGGGTCGCCGGGCTCGGCATGGCCTGGGACGTCGCCGACTACCTGAGCTTCAACCTGAGCGCGAAAGCCTACCGGCCGCTGCTGGAAGCCGGCAATCGGCCGATCGTGCTCGACGCGATCGCATCGGTCGCCGCGGCGCGCGCGCGACTGACCGCGGTGAACGGACGGCACTTGCCGCTGACCTTGAAGTTGCCGCTTCCGCTTGGCGACGCGGCGCTACCCGACGCCGCCGCGGACGCGGGCTTCGATGCCTTGACGCTCGTCCTGCCCGCAGGAGCGGAAGGCCTGGACGGCCTGCAGTCGCTGGCCGCGCGCCTGATCGGCGGTCCGCTGCTGGTGGCGGTGGGCGGCATCCGCACGGCTGCCGACGTGCGCGCCGTCCTGGCCGCCGGCGCAGCCGGCGTGCAGGTGCACACGGCGTTCGCCGAAGCCGGAGCCGCTTGCCTGCCGCCCCTGCTGGCGGGCTTCGCGGCTCCAGAAATCCATGAGGGCGACTTCCCGAATCGGCGCATGCCGGCCGCAGGCAGCGACGCGATACTGGCCCCGTGAAACTGCTCGTGCTTGGATCCTCCGCCGGCGGCGGCTTTCCCCAGTGGAACTGCAACTGCGCCAACTGCTCCGGCCTGCGCCGCGGCACCCTGCGCGCCCGCGCGCGTACCCAGTCGTCGATCGCGGTGAGCGTCAATGGCGACGAATGGCTGCTCATCAACGCCTCGCCGGACATCCATGCGCAGATACGCGCCAACGCCTGCCTGCAGCCGGGCCGCCGCCTGCGCGACACGGGCATCGCCGGCGTGCTGCTGATCGACGCCCAGATCGACCACACGACAGGGCTGTTCATGCTGCGCGAAGGCAAGCCGCTCGACGTCTGGTGCACACCGCAGGTGCGCTATGACTTGAGCGCCGGCAACCCGATCTTCCGCGTGCTCGAGCATTTCTGCAGGGTACGCTGGCAGCCCCTGCAAGTGGCGCCGCCGACGTCCTTCACGATGGCGGCGCTGCCCGGCCTGCTTCTCACGCCGGTGCCGCTGGCGAGCAAGGCGCCGCCCTTTTCGCCCCACCGTCACGATGCGCATGTCGGCGACAACATCGGCGTATTGATCGAGGATGTGGCGCGTGGCCGCAAGATCTTCTACGCCCCCGGTTTCGGCGCCATGGAGCCGCAGCTCGAGCCCTATCTGGCCGAAGCCGACTGCCTGTTGCTCGACGGGACCTTCTGGACCGACGACGAGATGATCCGGCTGGGCCTGTCGACGCACACGGCACGCGCCATCGGCCACCTGCCGCAATCGGGGCCGAACGGCATGATCGAACTGCTGGCGCGCTACCCGAAGCCGCGCAAGATCCTGATCCACATCAACAACACCAACCCCATCCTCGACGAAGACTCGCCGGAGCGCGCGGAACTCGCGCGCCACGGCATCGAGGTGGCCCACGACGGCATGGCGATCGACTATGGAGATGCCACATGAAGATGGACGAACTGCGCGCTTGGAGCCCTGAGGAATTCGAGCAGCAACTGCGCGCGATGGGCGACCGCTACCATATCCACCACCCGTTCCAGGTGATGATGAACCGCGGCCTGTGCGACCGGCGCCAGATCCAGGGGTGGGTCGCCAACCGCTATTACTATCAGATCAGCATCCCGATCAAGGACGCGGCGATCCTCGCCAACTGCCCCGAACGCGAGGTGCGCCGCCACTGGGTGCAGCGCATCCTCGACCACGACGGCTATGGCGACGATGCCGGCGGCATCGAGGCGTGGATTCGCCTGGGCGAAGCGGTGGGCCTGACGCGCGAGGAGATCGTCTCGCAGCGCCACGTGCTGCCGGGCGTGCGCTTCGCCGTGGATGCCTACGTGAACTTCGCGCGCCAGCGGCCCTGGCAGGAAGCGGCTGCTTCTTCGCTGACCGAACTGTTCGCGCCCACCATCCATCAGTCGCGGCTCGACAACTGGCCGCAGCATTACCCGTGGATCGAGCCCGAGGGCTACGCCTATTTCCGCAAGCGGCTGACCGAGGCGCCGCGCGACGTGGTCAATGGCCTGCGCATCACGCTCGCCCACTTCAACACGCGCGAGCTGCAGGAACGGGCGATCGAGATCCTCCAGTTCAAGCTCGACGTGCTCTGGTCCATCGTCGACGCCATGATGCTCGCCTACTGCGGCGTGCAGGTGGCAGGCTGGGGCGCTTATACGCCGATGGACGGCAAGGCCGGTTCATGATTTTCTGGAGCGGCTTCCGGCGAAACGCCGCTGGCGAGCGCAGCCCGCGCGCCGAATAATCGTGCAAGGGGCGGCATGGGGCCGTTCCGCAACCAAAGGAGACAAAGCATGACCTGGGAAACCCCCGCCTACTGCGAAATCCGTCTGGGTTTCGAAGTCACCGCCTACGTCTACGTGCGCTAAGCGGCTCGGCCGGAGAGGCGAGCCCGCTCGCCTCTCCGGTCCGCCCCACCGAAACCATGGATACAGACGCCATCGATCCCCAAGCTTGCCCGCGGCTGTCGCCGCATTTCGTCTTCCGCTGGGAGGCGAGCCAGGACTCGTACATCCTGCTTTACCCGGAAGGCCTCATCAAGCTCAACCCCACCGCCGGCGAGATCCTCAAGCGCTGCGACGGCCGGCGCACGGTGAACGACATCGTCGCCGATCTGCAGGCGGCCTTTCCCGGCGCCGAGGCGCAGATCGCCGACGGCACCCGCGCCTTCATCGCAGTCGCGCAGGACAAGGGCTGGCTTAGCGCCTGAGCTCTGCACGAAAAAAGACGCCCGACAGGGACGCGACGGCGAAGAACATCTGCGACGCCGTCGGCACCCTCGTGCGCGTCCGCCAGGTGGCCGCAGAGACCATGGGCACCACGCAGCCGATGGCGGACAAGAGCGCTCGGCGACGGAGGAGATCGCGCGCATGAGCGCGGATTCCAGCCGGGAGCGCGCCAAGCTCGCCGCCAGCCTGGCGCGCATGGGGGAACTCGCGAGCGGCATCAGCGCGATGCAGGAAGCCGTCGATCAACTGACTTTGCTACAGTCGTTGACCGAGAAGTAGCGCCGACAACAACCCGAAGAAGGAGAAGACCCATGAAGCGGTTGCGCAAATTCCTGCTGGCCCTGTCGTTCTCGCTGGCCGCCGCCGGCGCCTTCGCCGAGGAATCCATCGTGCTGGCGTCGACCACCTCGACCGACCAGTCGGGGCTGTTCGGTTTCATCCTGCCGGCGTTCGAGGCGAAGACCGGCATCAGGATCAAGGTCGTCGCGCTCGGCACCGGTCAGGCGCTCGACACGGGGCGGCGCGGCGACGCCGACGTGCTGCTGGTGCACGACCGGCCGGCGGAGGACAAGTTCGTCGCCGAGGGCTGGGGCGTCGAGCGGCGCGACGTCATGTACAACGACTTCGTGCTGGTCGGCCCGAAGAGCGATCCGGACAAGGTCAAGCAGGCCAACGACACCGTCGATGCCTTCAAGCGCATCGCCGCCGGCGCCACGCCCTTCGTCTCGCGCGGCGACCGCAGCGGCACCAACGCCGCCGAGCTGCGCGTCTGGAAGGATGCCGGCATCGATCCGAAGAAGCTGCCGATCTACAAGGACGTCGGCGCCGGCATGGGCCCGACGCTCAACATGACCGCCGGCATGGGCGGCTACACGCTGTCCGACCGCGGCACCTGGCTGTCGTTCAAGAACCGCCAGGACCTCGAGATCGTGCTGGCCGGCGATCCGCGCCTGTTCAATCCCTACGGCGTGATGCTGGTGAATCCCGCCAGGTATCCGCACGTCAAGCGCGAGGCCGGCATGAAGTTCATCGAGTGGATCACCTCGCCCGAGGGCCAGAAGACCATCGCCGACTACAAGATCAACGGCGAGCAGTTGTTCTTCCCGAGCGCCAAGCGATGAGGCGATGACGCCGAGCTCAAGCGCCTCGCCGATCTCTGCAACTCCTGCGGCATCTGTCCCTGCGTCGAGATCCGCACCTGGGTGCGCGAGGCCAAGGACGGCTTCGTCGCGCGCGACGGCATGCCGCCCGTCGTCCGCATGCTCGAGGACGTGCGCCTGCCTCGGCAACGTCTTCGACTGCAGCGGGCTCGGCGGCATCATGGGCTTCAAGAAGCATTTCCATCCGGTCTCGGTCGCCATCGGCCGCCGCCTGCGCGACAAGATCGATGAAGCAGCGCCGAGCTCGGTGCTGACCGACTGCCTGAGCTGCCGCATGCAGTTCGACCAGATGCAGCGGCGCCCCGTCGCGCATCCGGTGGAGATCCTGCGCGAGGCCTATCGGCGGAAGAAGGACTAGCGACACGCGGTTCGCAATGCATCCCGCATGTAGAATATGAAAATATCCTAAGGAGGGTGCGATGAAGCGTTGGCTTTCCGGACATGCGCAGGAAACGAAGCGGTATATCGGTTGTCTCGGCTTGGCGCTTGCGCTCAGCGTCCCGGCGCTGGTCCGGGCGGGAACGATCGACCTCGACCAGCCGATCACGGTGACGCCGGAGCGTGGCATCGCGCTGTTCTCGTTCACAACCACGGGCGATTTCCAGGCCGGTTTATCGCTCTTGTGGCGGCAGGTCGGCACTGCCGGTGATGCCGCCGAGAAAGGCGATGTCACGCTATATGCCACCGGCGCGCTGCTCAAGAATGAAGAACTAATGGCCTCGCCGCATCGCCGCATTGGACGCCTGGCCGGGCTGGATCTGCCGCCGGGGACCTACGAGTTCTATGAATTCCGCGGCACGCAGCACCGCACTTTCGTATCAGCCAAGAAGGAGTTCTCGCGGAAGTTCGTCGTCGAGGCCGGCAAGATCAATTACGTCGGCAACTTCGATTTATTGACGGGTGAAGGCAACTTCGGCAGCGGACGCCTGGTCCTGGCGTTATTCACCGGCATCTTCACTAATGTCCTGACGTCTACCCGAGCTTGCTGGATCGTGCGGACGTCGACATCCCGCTGTTCCTGGCCAGGAAGAACGGGCTCACTACGGAAGCAATCACACGGCGCGTCATTGCGGACGAGGGAGATCAGGCAATGCTGGCCTCCGCGGAGGCCCTGCGCACGCGAGCGGACCAGGGAGATCCGGAGGCGCAGTTTACGTGGATGGTTGCGCTCGCGCAGGGGTGGGCGATATTGCCCGACCAGCGCCGGATCAAGGTGTTCGACGGGCGCGATGCCTGGCCGGCGCTGGCGAACCGGCTGGTGTCCCAGGGCATCCCCGGGCCGGCGACCTTCCTCGGGATGCGTCATGATGTCGCGCTTGCGAAGGTGGCGCTGCTTGCGGGCATCTACGCGACGGACGACCCGACGCTTGCCTTGCAAAATTACCTCATAGACGCTGCGCGCTATCAGGACGCTGCGCTTGCCGGGGCCGTGCGACTGCTGAAGAATCGCTCCGACAATCCGGACAGCGCGCGCCAATTGGCCGTGCTGAGCCGCCGCCTGGACAGCTTGCGCACGCTTTCCCCTGAATCGCTGCCTTACGGGAACGACGCGACGCGCACAGCGCTGCGCCAATACATCGAGACATCGCCGCCGAAATACTTCGCGATTTCGATGAACGGGACGTACGGCGCCAGCAGCGGCGATAATCCCTCCATGAAGGCGGCGCTCGAAGCATGCAACGCTGCGAACACGGATCCCGCCACTCCCTGTCGGCCTTACGCGGCGTATTCCGCAAGGCGCTGGAATGCCTGTCCACCCGAGATGATGTCGGCAAAGGCAATAGAGGCGCCGCCGGAAACCGGCCTGGGCGACGTCGCCGATACATCCAGGCTGCCCGCCGGCCTCGATGAATCCGCACGCCAAGCCTATGCGGGTTTCCTCAACTTCGTGTTCCCGCGGGCCTTCGCGGTCAGCGAGCAGGGCGCCTTCGGCGTTGCAGCCGGCGACTGCCAAGCAGCCTATCGCGCATTGGAGGCGTGTACCCGAGCCAATCGCGGCAAGTGCTCCCTCTGGGCCGTGGACGATCAACTCGTGCATGGCGCCTCGGATGCGGCGTTCTCGAAGGCGGAGGAGCGCCTACTCGGGATGCTGCCGTCGCAGGGCAAACGGAACCTGGCGTTGAAGGCGGACGAAGACAGCCACTAGGCCGCGAACGCGGGCGCCACGGCAGGCGGCTTCGGCGCGGCTAGGATCCTTTCGCAGCCGTCTCGTCACTCGCCGCCTCCGGGGACACCCGATGCTCCGACGCCTTCTTCGGCAACGCCTGGTCGCCCGTCGGGATGTTGATGCCGACGATCGACAGCACGATCGCGGCGTAAGCCGCGCCCGCCTGCCTCAGGAATACCTTCCAATCGTGTTTGCCCATACCTCTTCCCGGCTACGACATCAGGGCCGTCGTCTTCCCGTCGAGCTCGGCGGCGGTTTCGCGGGGCTGCGTATCCGCGACATACACCAGCGCCATGGCCATCTGCAGGCCGAGGAACCACAGGCGCAAATCCGCCTCGAGGACCGGGGCCATCAGCCCCCACGGCGGCACCAGATTCGTCTTGTCTTTGGTCGTTCGCGCAGCCATCGCAGCACTCCATATTCAATTCGACTGCGACACCCGAGCCGGGTTCAGCACCAATCTGGTCCCATTGGCTCAGCGCGGATCCGGCGCCTGCCGGTACGGCGGCGCATCATCGCGCCCGGCCGTAGATGGCGAACGGCTTGCCCGCGGCGTGGGCCGCCATCTGGTCGCCGAAGGAGAAGTGCCACCACTCGTTGACGTGGCGGCTGAAGCCCGCCGAGGCCATCACCTCGTTCAGCAGTCGGCGATGGGCGTGAACTGCGCACAGCTCCGGCCCGGCTGCGCCGGCGAAGAAATCCGGATAGGCGCGCTCCGTCGTCTCGTCGATCGGGCAGCCCATGTTGACCTCGCGTCCTTCTTCGTCCTGCAGCGTGAGATCGACGGCCGCGCCGGTGCTGTGCGGCGGCGGCGTGCGCGGGTCGTCGCTGGGTACGCCCCAGAACGTGAACACCGTGGCGGCGAGAGCCGCATGGAGCTCGGGCGCGCGCGCCGCGAGCTCGTCCGCACCGCGGAAGCCGGCCAGCGACTTCCCGTTCAGGGCCGCCTGCTGCCGGAACTCGCGCCAGACCATGAACGCCTGCACCGGCACGGGCCGGTAGGCATCGAACAGCTTGAGCCGCCAGCCGGGCTTCAGCGCGGCCAGCCGCGCCTGCGCGCCGACGAGGGCCTCGAGCACGCCCTGGCGCAGCATCCAGGGCGAGGCGTCGCCGTAGGGAGCGCCGAGCGACGTGTAGAGGTGCGGCTCGGTGAAGGCGAACAGGTGGGCGGGGATGCCGACGAGCGGATCGCCGCATTCGGCGATGGGAATCGATTGGTAGGGTCGCATGCGCAGCGAGCATACCGCATCGCGCTGCGAGACTGCCGGCGCAAGCTGCCGCTCTAGGTGTTGAGTTGCAATAGGTTGTTCCCGCCGAGGCGAGAAGCTGGAGGCTTGTAGCCGAGGGCCGAGTGAGGCCGCCGGCTGTTGTAGTAGGCAAGAAAGGCGGGCAACCAGGAAGTGCGCTCGGCGCTGTTGGAAT
>DAIDAU010000200.1 GCA_027310465.1 Rhodocyclaceae bacterium | reverse complement strand
CGGCAGCATGGAAAAGCTGGGCATCGAGCGCCGTCTCCTCACCGCGGGCGCCAACAAGGGCTTCCTCGATCCGTTTTCTCCGCAGAATACGGAGCAGAAGGCGCATGCGCAGGAGATGCTCGACGAGATCCACAAGCAGTTCATCGACGTCGTGCGCAAGGGGCGCGGCAAGCGCCTGAAGGAAACGCCCGACATGTTCTCCGGGCTCATGTGGACCGGCGCCAAGAGCGTGGAGATGGGACTCGCCGACGGCTTCGGCAGCGTCGAATCCGTGGCCCGCGACATCATCAAGGCAGAGGATATCCGCGACTACACGGTGAAGCCGAACCTTGCGGAGAAGTTCGCCAAGCAGCTCGGCGCCAGCATGGGCGAAGGCGCCGTCGGCCTGCTGTCGCGCTTCAACCTGCGCTGAGCAGCAGGAAGACCGTCGGGCGCTTGTCCAGCGAGGGCGGCGCGATCTTGCGCCAGTCGGCCACGGTCCGCGTAAGCACCGTTTCCGTCGCGAGGGTCAGATCGGCAGCCACGCAGAGCAGGGTGCCGGGCCGGCAGGCGGCCAGCAACGCCTGAAACAGCGCGGCGTTGCGGTAGGGCGTCTCGATGAAGAGTTGGGTCTGCCGCTGCTTGTTGGATTCGCGCTCCAGTTCCGCGATTCTCTTCGACCGTTCCGGTTCGCGTTGCGGCAGATAGCCGTGGAAGGCGAAGCGCTGGCCGTCGAGGCCGGAGGCCATCAGCGCCAGGAGCAGCGAGGAGGGGCCGACCAGCGGTTTGACCGCGATGCCCAGCTCGTGCCCCCGCCGGACGAGAAGGGCTCCGGGATCGGCGACGCCCGGGCAACCGGCTTCGGACTGGAGCCCCAGATCGTTGCCTGCGGTCAGCGGCGACAGGAGGCGCTCGATGTCGGCCGGTGCCGGATGCTCCGGCAATTGCTCGATGGCGAGCTCCCGCAGCGGCTGTGGGTGGCCGATGCGCTTGAGCTCGGCGCGGGTCGTCTTGGCGTTCTCGGCGACGAAGTGGGTCAGGCGGCAGGCGATTTCGCGGGTCGCCGGCGGGAGATAGGCTTCCCAGCCGATGTCGCCGAGGGCGCTCGGCAGCAGATAGAGGACGCCCGCGCTCAAGGCAGGGCGATGCCTTCCGCGCGCAGCATTTCGCTCAGCGCGATCAGGGGCAGGCCGACCAGGGCATTCGGGTCGTCGCCGCGCATGTATTCGAGCAATGCAATGCCGAGCCCTTCCGAGCGGGCGCTGCCGGCGCAGTTGAGCGAATCTTCGCGATCCAGATAGCGCGCGATCTCATCGTCGGAAAGCTCCCGGAAGCGCACTTCGGTCGGAATGCCGCGCAGATGGACGCGGCCCGTGGCGGCGTTGAGCAGGCAGAGGCCGGTGTGGAAGATCACGCTCTGGCCGCTCATCGCCCGCAGCTGCGCCATGGCGTTGGCGCGCGTGCCGGGCTTGCCGAAGCGCCGCTCTGCCATGTGCGCCACCTGATCGCTGCCGATCACCAGGCTGTCCGGAAAAAGGGCGCCGACCGCTCGGGCCTTGGCTTCGGCCAGCCGCTCCGCGGTGGCAACCGGGCTTTCGCCGGCCAGCTGCGCCTCGTCGACGTCGGGGGCGACGGTCTCGAACGGAACCTGGAGGCGCGACAGCAATTCGCGCCGATACGGCGAAGTCGAAGCCAGGATAAGGCGAGGCATCGCGGAATTTCCCTTGCAATTTGGCTGCGGCATAACGCCCGCTGCACGGGCATTAGCCTACACCGAAACCTTTGGTTTTCTTTGACTTGGAAAGGGTCGGCATGATAGCATCCGTGGTTTATGTCGTGCCAAGAAAACCAGCCCGTGGTCGGGGCGAACGCGGGACCCGTCATCGACAGTCCCGATTTTGCCCGTCACGGCGGAAGCCTCAGCGGCAGTGTGGCGGTGGCGCAGTTGTCGCGTCTCGCGGACCAGCTGGCTGATCAGGCGGGGTCGCTGGCATTCGAGCTGCGCGGGGTGCGGGACGAGGAGGGCAAAAGCTTCCTAAGTCTTAGCGTGACCGGCAGCCTGAACCTGCGATGCCAGCGCTGCCTGGCGCCGCTGCCGTTTGGCGTCGCGATCGACAGCACGCTGTTGCTGGTCGCGCCGGGGGAGGAATGGCCCGACGAAGAGTTGGAGGACGACAGGATGGACGCCATCGAGGCAAGCCGCGAACTCGCGGTGCTGCCGCTGGTGGAGGACGAAGTCCTGTTGGCGTTGCCGAACTCGCCGCGACACGCGAATTGCGCGTTGCCGGCGACGATGGAGACGCAGGCCCGGCCGTCGCCGTTCGCGGTGCTGGCCAAGTTGAAGGATCATTGAGCAAGGAGTAGCACCATGGCTGTTCAGCAGAATAAGAAGTCGCCGTCGAAGCGCGGCATGCATCGCGCCCACGATTTCCTCACCAATCCGCCGCTGGCCGTCGAGTCGACCACCGGCGAAGTGCATCTGCGCCATCACATCTCCCCTTCTGGCGTGTATCGCGGCAAGAAGGTGCTGAAGACCAAGGGCGAGTGACTTCTTCTCGCGCCGGCGGCCGGCTGCGTTAGGCGCACCCGGCCGTTTTTTCACGATGGCAGTCACCATCGCAGTCGATTGCATGGGCGGTGACCACGGTCCCGAGGTCACGGTTCCGGCAGTCTTCGAGTTCCTCAAGCACGACACCGATTGCGCCGCCGTTCTGGTGGGCCGCGAGGACGTGTTGCGCCCGATGCTGGGAAGCGCAGAGAAGGAGTTCGGCGAGAGGCTGCGGCTTTGCAACGCGTCCGAAGTCGTCGAAATGCACGATGCGCTGGCGATTGCGCTGCGCGTCAAGAAGGACTCGTCGATGCGCGTGGCCGTCAATCTCGTCAAGGACGGCGAAGCCCATGCCGCGATCTCGGCGGGCAACACCGGCGCGCTGATGGCCGTCTCGCGCTTCGTATTGAAGACGCTGCCGGGCATCGATCGGCCGGCGATCGCCACGACGATGCCGACGGCGAAGGGCTACGTCTACGTCCTCGACCTCGGCGCCAACGTCGACTGCCAGCCGGAGCACCTGCTGCAATTCGGTATCATGGGCGCCATGCTGGTTTCCGCGCTCGAGCACAAGGACCGCCCCAGCGTAGGGCTGCTCAACATCGGCGAAGAAGAAATCAAGGGCAACGAGGTGGTGAAGCGCGCCGCCGAGCTGCTGCGGGACAGCGGGCTCAATTTCTACGGCAACGTCGAGGGGAACGACATCTTCAAGGGTACGACCGATGTGGTGGTCTGCGACGGCTTCGTCGGCAACGTCGTGCTGAAGGCGTCGGAAGGGCTCGCGCAGCTGATAGGCAACAGCCTCAAGGAAGAGTTTTCGCGCAACCTCCTCACCCGGCTCGGCGCGCTGATGGCGCTGCCGGCGCTGAAGTCCTTCAAGAAGCGCTTCGATCACCGCCGCTACAACGGGGCAAGCCTGCTGGGCTTGAACGGCATCGTCGTCAAGAGCCACGGTTCCGCGGATGCGCTGGCGTTCTTCGCCGCGCTAGAACGCGCCGCCGAAGCTGCCCGCCAGCGTCTGCCCGAAAAAATCGCATCGCGCATGGCGAACGCCATGCCCGCCGCCGCATGAATAAAACGACCTTTTCACGCATCACCGGAACCGGCAGCATGCTGCCGGGGAGCCCTGTCGGCAACGCCGCCCTGATCGCCGAGCACAAGCTCGACTCTTCGGACGAGTGGATCGTCGAGCGCACCGGCATCCGCACCCGCCATCTGGCGGCGCCGGGCGTCACGGCCAGCGACCTGGCGGTCCCCGCCTGCCGGCATGCCCTGGAAGCCGCCGGACGCAGCGCCGCCGACGTCGACCTCGTCATCGTCGCGACCTCGACGCCCGACTACATCTTTCCGAGCACCGCCGCGCTGCTGCAGCACAAGCTGGGCATCAAGAACGGAGCGGCGGCGTTCGACCTTCAGGCCGTCTGCAGCGGCTTCGTCTATGCGCTGTCGGTCGCCGACAAGCTCATCCGCTCCGGCTCGCATCGCTGCGCGCTGGTCGTCGGCAGCGAGATCTTCTCGCGCATCCTCGACTGGAGCGACCGCGGCACCTGCGTGCTGTTCGGCGACGGCGCCGGCGCCGTGGTGCTCGAAGCCAGCGACGAACCCGGCATCCTGGCGACCGCCCTGCACGCCGACGGCAGCCACAACGGCATGCTCAACGTGCCGGGCCAGATCGGCCGCGGACAGGTGACCGGCGATCCGTTCCTGCGCATGGACGGGCAGGCGGTCTTCAAGTTCGCGGTGAAGGTGCTGGCCGACGTAGCCAACGAAGTCCTGGATTCCGCGGGCATGCCGGCCGGGAATCTCGACTGGCTGATTCCGCACCAGGCCAACGTCCGCATCCTCTCCGCAACGGCCAAGAAGCTCCAGGTTCCGGCCGAGAAGTGCGTCGTGACGGTCGATCGCCACGGCAACACTTCGGCCGCTTCGATACCGCTGGCGCTCGACGACGCCGTGCGCAAGGGCACGGTGAAGCGCGGCGACAGCGTGCTGCTCGAAGGCGTCGGCGGTGGGTTCACCTGGGGCGCAGTGCTCCTGAAATTCTGAGGCTTCACAAATGAAATTTGCATTGGTGTTTAGCTGCGGCATAACGCCCGCTGCGCAGGCATTAGCCTCCACTGAAGACTCGTGGAGGAAGGAATGAAGTTCGCACTCGTCTTTCCCGGCCAAGGCTCCCAGTCGCTCGGAATGATGGCGGCCTACGGCGACAGTCCCGTCATCCGCGCGACGTTCGACGAAGCGTCGCAGGCGCTGGGCCGCGACCTCTGGCAACTCGTGACGGAAGGCCCGGCCGAAGCGCTCAACCAGACCGTGAACACCCAGCCGCTGATGCTGACGGCCGGCATCGCCGTCTATCGCCTGTGGCTGGAAAAGGGTGGTCCGCAGCCGGCGATGGTGGCGGGACACAGTCTCGGCGAATACTCGGCGCTGGTAGCGGCCGGCGTGCTGCCTCTCGGCGTCGCCGTCCCGCTGGTGGAACTTCGCGCCAAGGCCATGCAGGAAGCGGTGCCGGCGGGCGAGGGCGCCATGGCGGCGATCCTCGGACTGGACGCGGCAACAGTCGGCGCCGCCTGTGCCGAAGCCGCGCAGGGAAAGGTCGCGCAGGCGGTGAATTTCAACGCGCCGGAACAAACCGTCATCGCCGGCCACAAAGCCGCCGTCGAGCGCGCCGCCGAAGCGTGCAAGGCGAAAGGCGCCAAGCGCGCCGTGATGCTGCCCGTTTCCGCGCCGTTCCACTGCTCGCTGATGCAGCCGGCAGCCGACAAGTTGAAGGCCCGCCTTGCGGAACTGTCGCTGGCCGCGCCGGGGATCGACGTGATCAACAACGTCGACGTCGCGACGCCGTCAGACCCGGCGGCCATCAAGGATGCGCTCGGACGCCAGGCGGCCGCGCCGGTCCGCTGGGTGGAGACGATGCGGGCGATGCAGGCGGCGGGCGTCACCGACGTGTTCGAATGCGGTCTGGGCAAGGTGCTGGCCGGCCTCGTCAAGCGCTGCGCCGACGGCCTGGCCGGCGGCGCTATGGCGGACCTTGCCGGCGTCGACGCGGCGCTGGCGATCGCCAAGGGATAAGGACATGAGTTCATTGCAAGGACAGGTCGCGCTCGTCACCGGGGCCACCCGCGGCATAGGCCGCGCCATCGCGGCGGCCCTGGGCGCCGAGGGCGCCGCCGTCGTCGGCACGGCGACGTCGCCGGCGGGAGCCGAAGAAATCCAGCAGGCGCTGGACGCCGCCGGCGTCAAGGGCTGGGGCGCGGTGCTCGACGTGACGGATGCGGCGGCCTGCGAAGCGCTGATCGGCGAGACCGAAAAGAAGTTCGGCCCCGTCTCGATCCTGGTGAACAACGCCGGCATCACCAAGGACAACCTGTCGATGCGCATGAAGGACGAGGAGTGGGACGCCGTCATCGACACCAACCTCAAGGCCGTCTTCCGCCTGTCCAAGCTCGTCATGCGCGGCATGATGAAGGCGCGGGCCGGACGCATCATCAACATCACCTCGGTCGTCGGCTCGGCCGGCAACGCCGGGCAGGCCAACTACTGCGCCGCGAAGGCCGGCGTGGCCGGCATGACGCGCGCCCTGGCGCAGGAACTGGGCAGCCGCAACATCACCGTGAATTGCATCGCGCCGGGTCTGATCGACACCGACATGACTCGCGCGCTGCCGGAGGCTCAGCGCGACGCGATCCTCCAGAAAGTGCCGCTGAACCGCTTCGGCAAGGCGGACGACGTCGCCGCCGCAGTGGCGTTCCTGGCCGGCCCGAAAGCCGGCTACATCACGGGAACGACGCTGCACGTCAATGGCGGCATGTACATGGTCTGACCCACCTCGGGCCAGTCCGTTTTGGTAAACTACGCGGGTTTAACCATCACACCCGTTCATCAGGGAAGGAGCAATAAATGGAGAACATCGAACAACGCGTCAAGAAGATCGTCGCTGAGCAACTTGGCGTCAACGAGGCGGACATCAAGACCGAGTCCTCGTTCGTCGATGACCTGGGCGCCGATTCGCTCGACACGGTCGAACTGGTGATGGCCCTCGAGGAGGAATTCGAGTGCGAGATTCCCGACGAAGAAGCCGAGAAGATCACCACCGTCCAACAAGCCGTCGACTACATCAACAAGAACCTCAAGAAGTAATCGGCGCGCCCTTCCGCCGAAAATTCCCCGTCATCGCTGGAGATCACCTTGTCGCGTCGTAGAGTCGTCGTGACCGGTTTGGGCATCGTCTCGCCGGTCGGCAATACCGTGTCTGAAGCCTGGACCAACATCGTTGCCGGCAAGAGCGGCATCACGAACATCACCAAGTTCGATGCCAGCGCCTTCAAGTCGCAGGTGGCCGGCGAGGTCAAGGGCTTCGACGTCACCGCCTACCTGTCGCCCAAGGAAGCGCGCCGCATGGATACCTTCATCCATTACGGCATGGCGGCGGGTATCCAGGCGATCCGCGACTCTGGATTGACGGTGACGCCGGAGAACGCCGAACGCATCGGCGTCAACATCGGGTCGGGCATCGGCGGCCTGCCGATGATCGAGGAGACGCACAACGACTACCTCGGCGGCGGCCCGCGCAAGATCTCGCCCTTCTTCATTCCCGGCACGATCATCAACATGATCTCCGGCAACCTCTCGAT
>DAIDAU010000162.1 GCA_027310465.1 Rhodocyclaceae bacterium | reverse complement strand
ACCCAGGAAGCGCTGGCTGACGTAGACGCCGGCCGCGTCATCGATCACCAAGCCGTGCAAGTGTGGGCGGAGAGCCTTGGCACTGACCAGCCGCTGCCGGTGCCGCGTTGATGAATCTGAAGTGGACCAGCAAGGCGCTTTCCGATTTAGCGCGCTTGTATGCATTCCTGGCCTCGGTGAACAAGCCCGCCGCCGCGCGGGCGGTGCAGGCGCTGACCAAGGCCCCGACCAATCTGCTGACCAACCCACGCATCGGAGAGCAACTTTTCCAGTTCGAGCCGCGTGAGGTACGGCGAATCTTGGTCGGGGAGTACGAAGTTCGCTACGAAATTCAGGATTCGATTATCTACGTGCTGCGTCTGTGGCATACCCGAGAGGACCGCTAAAATGGCTTTGCCACCAACCTACTATGACTTCGTGCGCAAGTTACGCCCCGCCTTGGTTGAGAAGGCGGAGCAGGACGCAGCCGAGTTGCTGAGCGGCCCCAACCCACCGCAGGCCATTCATAGCGTGGACGACTACGACAGCCGGTTTACACAGTACCTCGAACGATTGAATGCGGAGATCCTTGGATATGGAGCAGATCATCCCGGCGTCAGGGTCGAGAAAATGTCGACGTTCCTTTCCAGTGCGCCACCGCAGGCGAAGGCATCCCTCGCCAGTCTTTATGGCACGGTGAACAACGAGTATCACAGCGTGGTGAACTTCGCCCTGACCGGCAAGAAGACCTTCCATTTCAGTGACAACCTGGCCGAGCATTTAGCGAACACCGAAATCAATGTGAAGGCAGCACTGATCCAGTTGCCGTTTCCAACGTGCCTGTTCACCTTCACGTCCCACGCCGTCATCAACGCAATGCACAACATCCGGGGCGATGCTGGACGCTGGGCCATGAACATCGCCGGCCTGGACTACTCCGCGCCGGTTTCTGTGTTCATCACTATGCATCCTGCCGGTGCGGGCTTGCCCGGTCGCAAACTGCTCATGTGCGCTTGGCATGCCAGGCTGCCAGACACGTCCTATCTGGCGCTCAAGCGTTCGCTGTACCTGGGCGACAACTGGACGCTGGAGCAGGCTCTGCGCACGGATTGGCAAACCCTGACGCCGAACGACCTCGGCGTTGGGATGAGCGTGAATCTGGATGAAGAGTCCATCGCGCTCCAGGACGACGATACCTTCTACACCGATGGGCTGGCCTTCTACCGGATTGTCCTGAATGCTGTGCTGTACCTGTCGTCCGACAAGGCCGAATTAACGGCCAAGGAGAGTCCACGCAAGGAGATCGAGGACAGGGCAAAGGCCATCGCGTCGCTACCAAAACGGCGGAAACTGCTCCAAACGACAGGCCGGTATACCGCGCTCGACTACGAGGAGGTGGGTGCATCCGTTGGTCCCATCGTAATCCAGAAAGACGAGACAGAAGGTGGTGAAGGCGGGAGTGGTGGCGGGAAACCATTGGTGAGGTTCATTGTGCGAGGCCATTGGCGCCGGCAGCCGCACGGGCCAGAGAG